>CALREK010000021.1:0-10886 GCA_943355165.1 uncultured Saccharimonas sp. (SeqCode)
ATATCTTTAATAATTGTCATGATTTTTTTAGAACCCAAGCTCAATGTTACTGGGTGGTGCTTGCCAGCTTGCTGGTAGGCCTTCCAAATATCAGAATAAGGGGCCTGAATAATTTTAGATTCTTGACCGTGGTCATGAATAACTGCAGGAATAATTCCTGTCTTTCTTAGGCCTTTTACGGCTTTGCCTTCTACGGTTCGCTCTGCAACTAATAACGAAATATCTTGTCCGCTCACATTAACTCCTTAACACTTTCGTAACAGTATACACTAAAAAGTCTGCTCTGATAAGGGGTATGTGATAGAATTAGTATAAATGTTTGAAGTACAGCACATAATTGAAAGTGGCGGCATATTATTAATAGGCTTAATAATCTTTGCTGAAACTGGTCTATTACTCGGCTTCTTCTTGCCAGGCGACACTTTACTATTCGCCGCTGGGTTCTTTGTTGCTCAAGGAAAACTACCACTTCCATTACTTTTAATCGTAGTTATACTCTCTGCAATTCTCGGTAACGAAGTTGGTTATGAAATAGGATCACGAACTGGCAAGAAGATATTTCGCAAAAAAGACGGCATTTTATTCCGCGAAGAATACATCACGAGAGCTTCCGACTTTTACGAAAAGCACGGCGGTAAAACTATAGTCCTGGCTCGCTTTGTACCAATAGTCAGAACTTTTTCGTCAGTAGTTGCTGGTGTTGGCAAAATGTCTCGTATAAAATTTTTGACCTACAATATAATTGGTGCACTCTTGTGGTGCGTGACAATTATTCTACTAGGTGTTTGGCTTGGTAATAGAGTTCCTAATATCGACAAATTTATTCTACCAGCAGTTCTCTTAGCTACAGCATTTACAATGGGACCAACAATTTATCACGTTGGCAAAGAGCTCATAAAACGTAAACTACTTAGCAAAAAACAAGACTAAGCTAGATGCTCTTTTAGATAATGGCCAGTGTATGAGGCTTTAACTTTAGCGATATGTTCTGGTGTACCTTGAGCAATAATAATGCCGCCACCGGCTCCACCCTCAGGCCCCATGTCGATAATATGATCCGCTGACTTTATGACATCTAAGTTGTGTTCGATAACAATCATGCTATTGCCAGTATCTACTAGCGCATGCAACACTCCTAGCAACTTATCTACGTCTGCCATATGCAATCCAGTGGTTGGCTCGTCTAGAATATAAAGAGTTCTACCTGTTGGCCTTCGTGAAAGTTCCGTTGCTAATTTGATTCTTTGCGCTTCACCGCCCGATAGTGTTGTAGCCGGCTGCCCAAGAGCAATGTAGCCCAGGCCAACCTCTACCATAGTCTGAAGTTTACGGGCAATTGAAGGAATATTTGCAAAAAATTCTAAAGCTTCTTCGCAGTTCATTTCAAGAATATCGCTTATCGATTTGCCTTTGAAGTGTATTTCTAAAGCTTCGCGGTTGTACCGCTTACCTTTACATACTTCACACGGCACGTAAACATCTGGCAAAAAGTGCATTTCTATTTTGATAATTCCATCGCCAGAACAATTCTCGCAGCGACCACCACGAACATTAAAACTAAAGCGACCGGCGCTATATCCACGTAATTTAGCTTCTGGAGTTGAGGCAAAAAGTTCGCGAATAGGCGTGAATAATCCTGTGTAGGTTGCTGGGTTTGAACGAGGTGTTCTGCCAATAGGTGATTGGTCGATTATAATAACTTTATCTAAATGTTCTATACCTTCAATGTTGTCATGTCGTCCTGGCACACTGCTAGTACGCATTAATCGAGCCGATAATTCTTTTGCCAAAATATCATTAATCAGACTAGATTTTCCAGAACCAGACACTCCGCTAACTACAACTAACTGACCGAGTGGAATTGTAACATCTATATTTTTTAGATTATTCTCGCGCGCACCTTTAATAGCAAGGCTCTTGCCATTACCTTTTCGACGGCGCTTTGGAACTACTATTTTTTTAACGCCTCTCAAATATTGACCAGTGATACTTTTGGGATTATTTGCAACCTCTTCGGGCGAGCCGCTAGCGACAACATGCCCACCATGAATACCTGCACCAGGACCAATGTCTAACAAATAATCTGCAGTGCGAATAGTATCCTCGTCGTGCTCGACTACAATTACACTGTTACCAATATCACGCAGGTGCTTCAATGTATTTATCAGGCGTGAGTTGTCTCGTTGATGCAGTCCAATGGACGGCTCATCAAGTACATAAAGCACACCCATCAAGCCAGATCCAATCTGAGTAGCTAGCCGAATACGCTGGGCTTCGCCACCCGATAGCGTAACTGCACTGCGCAACAAGTTAAGATAATTTAGCCCAACGTCTTGCAAAAACGTTAGACGCGCCAAAATTTCTTTTAGAATCTGAACCGATATCTGCGTGTCTTTTGCATTTAATTTAATATCTTTAAAGAACTTAACAGCATCATCTATAGACAAATTACAAATATCCATGATAGACATGGAAGCCACGGTTACTGCCAAAATTTCTGGCTTAAGTCGTAATCCGTCGCACGCATGACACGGACGCTCTTGCATAAATCGCTCAATATCACGACGCATAAAGTCGCTCTCTGTGTCTTTATGACGACGCTCTAAGTTTGGCACGACGCCTTCATAAGTAGTCTCAAAATTACGGCCCGGTGCTAGTGCAATTTTATATTTTTGATCACCCGTACCATACATAATTTTCTCAATATTAGCTGCAGAAATCTCACTAGTTGGAACATGCAAACTAAAGCCATAACTATCGGCTAGCGCTTGTAGTTTTTTGGTATACCAAGCATCAGTATTTATACGATTAAATGGACGAATAGCGCCTTCGGCAATTGTAAGTCGACCGTTTGGCATGACTAGCTCTGGGTCAACTTCCATTCGTGATCCAAGACCGGTACAAACAGCACAGGCACCGTGTGGACTATTAAAACTAAATGTTCGCGGCTCTAACTCAGGGATTGCTATCGCAGGATGGTCTATGCAAGCATACATCAAACTATAGATATGCTCGTCGTTAGTATCGGCATCCATAACTTTAACTTTACCGTCAGCTATTTCTAAAGCTTGCTCTACGCTCTGAACTAATCGATTCTTGCTATCTGCATTATTAACTAATCGATCAATAACTATCTCAATAGTGTGCTTATAACTTTTATCAAGTTCTGGGAATTCATCTAGCGAATATACAACGCCATCAACTCTAGCACGAGCAAATCCTGCGCGCATGTATTGCTCAGGAATATGCTCAAAGGCACCTTTTTTGTCGGCTACTACTGGCGCCAATATCATTAATCTGGCGTCAACATTAAGTCCAGCAATTTGATCAACTATTGCTGTAGATGTTTGCCTTTCAACGGGCTTACCACAAGTAGGACAATGAGGTATTCCAACACGTGCAAATAGCAACCTTAGGTAGTCGTAAATTTCTGTAACTGTAGCTACTGTTGATCTAGGGTTTCGGCTTGTAGATTTTTGGTCGATGCTGATAGCAGGACTTAAGCCGTCGATTTGATCAACATCAGGCTTTTCCATAAGTCCCAAAAATTGACGCGCATAAGAACTAAGTGATTCTACATAGCGACGCTGACCTTCGGCATAAATAGTGTCAAATGCTAGCGACGATTTGCCAGAACCAGATAATCCAGTAATTACGACTAACTTACCCCGCGGAATAGAGACATCAATATTCTTGAGGTTGTGTTCTCGGGCTCCTTTAACTGTAATAAAATCGCTCATAAGTCGAACTAGTCTAGCAGAAAATGAACAATTTTTCTAGTACCTGGGGCGAAAATAATACTAAAAATCGTTAGGATTTATGCCGTCTAACTGGTCAACAGAAGGATAAGTTTCCCATTCTTGCAGCTGAACGAACTGATTGTCGCCTAGAGTATCGTCGATAGAATGTCTAACGTGGCGTTCTTCTGTTAAAGATATTGGCTTGCTAGCCTCACCCAAAGTTATATGCAGTGGCTTGCTCAAACTTTTGTGTGCACCCTTAAATCCGGCTTTTTCTAGAATATGAAACAGACGTTCGCGTTCAATCTCTAACTCCTCACTGATAACTGGCACGTAGACAGTTTTACGGCGTAATATTGCAGTTCTACCTAATTCAACAACTAGCGGCTCTCTAATTGTATTTAGCTGCTGGTCACGCTCAAATTCGGTATGAGCCTGTCCAAGCCTATGGCCTATAACTAGACCCCTTGTTAGTTGTGCACCCAGAACTCTTTTTGGCAGTAATGTTACGCCTTTTTCTAACCTTGGCTCAAGAGTGTCAGGAATATCTTTAGCAGACTGCAGGCCATCCCAAACAGCCGTCAGGCCGATATTGTCCTGGTCCTCCAATAATCTTCTAATGCCAAATGACTTTGGCCGATGCGCAGACAAAGCTCTTCGCAGCTCTCTGTTAGCCGGCAAATCTGCCCTTTGGTTATATTCTGGTCTACTCATAAATTGTTTTTATTCACACTATATGTTTTACAGACATTGTAATTTATTTAGGTTACCACATCCTGCAATATATTGAGCGTTGTATTTTTGTGATTATACAATTTGTTGCTGCTTATGCAAATAACATATTGTTGCAAAACTTTAGTCGTTAAAAATCTAGGAGCTAGGAAGCAAACTTTGACCGTAAAGCTCCAACTCAGTCAAAAGATACTGTTGTTGGTCGTTTGTGGCAGGCAAAGCTCTGAGCTCTTCTATACGTTTCATGAATTTGGCCATACGACTATCATTGTCACCAGAAAATAATCTTGCATTCTTAAACTCATCCCATACTTGGCGCTCGTCACTAGTCAAATTCTTAAGATAATTACGAGCTTTATATAATGGCAAAAGATTTTTTAGTCGTTTGTCCTGTATATCATCAAGATAATTATTAAACTCACTCGGATTAACAGTCCTAAGTTTAGTCATCAACCGCTTGTCGCTATCTCCCATAAATCCATCATACATCTGTGCATCGACCGCTCTCTCTTCGGTTGATTGACTTGTCTGTTGCTGTTTATCTAATAACGCCACTGCCTTAAGTATGTTGTTCGCAAAATCCGGCAACTTGGCTAGCGCTTCTTGATGGGCTGCAACTTGGCTCATGTCTATTTTAAGCCTGCTAGTTACCTCTGCATTGAGTACACTTATTGGCGCAACGGCTGGACAACGATTGAACTTAATCGTCTTAACTGGTATCGAAGCAACCTTTTCGCCCGGTTTATGCCAACGCATCGCTTCGGCTAATTCTTCGACCGACATATCCTTATAGTCGCTGGGGTCAAAACGTAAATCAAAGACAACTACACCTTGTCTATCATCGCCTTTTGCGACAACGCTAACTACAGCCGTTTTTTCGTATTCAGTATCAAACTTACCAGATGTATAGACAAAAGGTTTGCCCGCCAGTACTAACTCGGCTACTTTTTGCTTACTACGATTAGCCAATGAATAATTAAAAAGTTTAGGTTGCTTGGCGTGTATCAATCTTGCTAAATCGATGGATGCCCTTACATCACTCAGTGCATCGTGTGCGTTTTCGTGCTCGAGTTCATTGATACTTGTTAGCATGCCAAGACGGTTAGACGGCTTACCGTCATCATCAAATGGCCACTTAATACCTTCAGGCCTCAGAGCTCTAGTGATACGAACTAGGTCGAGCAGATCCCATTTACTTCTGTCGTCACGCCATTGCCACTCGTAAGGATCGTACAAGTTACGGTAATGACTATAGCGCATAAACTCATCATCAAATCTAATCGTATTATAGCCAGTAAATATCGTACCAGGCAGTGCTACTTCACTATTAAAAATTTTCAAGAATTCTGCTTCAGATATTCCTTCGGCAATTGTCTGTTGGGGAGTAATACCGGTAATTAATATAGCATCAGGATCCGGCAGAATTTCTTCGCTTAGCGCGATAAGTATATTGTGAGGCTCGCCTATAGGTTTAAGGTCAAGGTCGGTGCGCTGCCCTGCAAACTGCATAATCCGTTGTTCACGCGGATTAAACCCACTAGTCTCAAGATCGTAGAAATATAATGTCTCAGTCATACAGTCAGTTTAGCATTATATTATCGCCAGCACTGCCTAATACTCGAGTTTGCCGGAATTACCGATAACAATTTTCTGACCTGGTTCGATGCCTTGGCGTGATAGTTCGTGCATGATGCCCATCTTACGCATAATGTCACGGAGACGCTGTTCGCCAGCAGCACTTTCGAAATCAGTTCGTTGAGCAAATCGCTCTATCTTGCGCCCTGTTACAACATAGCGATCGTCTTCGCGAGTAACCTTCCAGCTGTCTTCTGTTTCTGGTAGTCGCAAAACTGGAACTTCATCGGCTAATTCGGTCGCCACTTCTTCGGCTCTTCTGGCACAGATACTCTTCACCTCATAAAGCAACTCTTTAACACCTTTACCGCTGCTGGCAGATATAGCCAATAATGGAGTCTCAGCTGGAACTAGTGCCTGTAAAATAGTTAATTTAGCAGTAACATCCTCGTCAGTTAAGCCGTCAATTTTGTTTAATGCAACAATTTGAGGTCGTGTAGTTAAATCTACTTTGTAATCTTTAAGTTCTTTTTGAATAGTATTGTAGGCTGACTCAATATCTCCGTAGGCATCAATCATATGTATAAGTACGCGGGTTCTTTCGATATGACGAAGGAACTCATCACCCAAGCCTTTGCCTAAACTAGCGCCTTCAATTAAGCCGGGAATATCTGCAAATAATAAACTCGTGGACTCATCTATATCGACAACGCCAAGATTCGGTCTAATAGTCGTAAATGGATAGTCGGCAATTTCTGGACGCGCGTTACTTACGTGACCGAGCAATGTTGACTTACCAGCATTAGGGAGGCCAACTACACCTACATCTGCAATCATCTTCATTTCTAGGGTAAGGTTAAAAGTTTCGCCTTTTTCGCCTTTTTCAGCTATTTTTGGAGCTTGTCTTACAGAAGACACGAAGTGGGCATTACCAAAGCCACCCTTGCCGCCCTTGGCTATAACTGCTCGTTGCTCGTCTTGTGCTAAGTCAGCTACAAGTTCACCTGCTTCGTTAAAAACCATTGTGCCAACAGGAATCATAACAATAAGATCTTGACCACTACGGCCGTGCATTTTCTGTTTAAAGCCACCCTTGCCCGGTTCGGCTAAAAGCTGTTTCTGAAATCTAAAAGTAGCGAGTGTGTTTTGGTTACGACTTGCGACGAAAACTACATCACCACCGTTTCCGCCATCGCCTCCATCAGGACCGCCTCTATCAACAAATTTTTCCTGCCTGAAGCCGAGATAGCCATTTCCGCCATCGCCAGCTGTTACCGAAACATCAACTTTATCTACAAACATAGTCTTATTATAGGGGTAAAAGTCAAAAGTCGGAAGTCGGATGTTGTAAATAGCGCTAAATAGTTAATATATCACCAGTCTAATCAACCAAACATGTGCAACTAATTAATAGATGAACTTTAACGAACTAGCGCTTGGCACCAACCTATAATCGCGCCTACCCCAACCACCCGTTCTAGTTGGATCAGTTATAGATACCTGGCCACCCGCATTCATTTCTGAAATCCAAAAGCTACCATCGTCATTTACTGCCTCTACTACCGAGACGTGGTTACCGGCCTGATTAACCGCAACCGCACCAACAGCTGGAACATTACCAGTTGGCATTCCAGCTCTCTGACCTAAAACATACCAACTGTAGGCGTTGCCTAGATTGCTCGGAACTGGACGACCTATTTCTGTTCTTCGATTGGCCACATACCAAGTACACCAGCCATAGTCATATCCGTTAAAGCCATATATCGCCGCATAGCCGCCAAATGCAAAACCACTGGCGTATGAATTCTGATAAACCGGCACCTGTACGCCTTCTGGTATAACTATCTTACGGCCGACTACTAGACCGCCTATTTCTGCGTCATTAAATGCTATAATCTGATCTTTATTCGCTCTAAACTTAGATGCTAATTTATCTGCTGTGTCACCCGCCTTAACTTCATAAACAATTCCATTAATCGGAGAGATAGACAGAGTCTTACCAACAACTAAACCGTCTCCAGACGGCAATCCATTTGACCAGCGAATAGTATCAGAGGTTACGCCGAATTTAACTGCTAATCCGCTAATAGTATCCCCATCTTGTGTTACATATGTTTGAATATCTTTGTATGATTTAGTGGCCGTCATAACGACTTGAGGCTTGGTTACTATAGATAAGTCAGATGCACTAATTGCTAGTAAAGAGTTAAGGGAGTCTGCGTTGTTAGTAACAGATGTAACTTCATACAAATTAGTTAATCTAGCAACCTGTACTGCAATATCAGCAGAAGAGAGTTGATCTAAAGGATTTACTACAGCTTGAGTATTAGAGTTTGGGTCTACTACGCTGCTTCGAGTCGAAGGGCTTGATGATGAACTATTTAAAACTAGTAATCCTACCGACAATAAAATCAATACGTTGGCGCCGATTACTCCATAGCGAACAGCTCGCCGACGTAACTTTTTTGACGTCAGGCGTGTAACTTTAAGATTTAATTTATTCCACACTTGCCCAATATTATTGGTTAAGCTTAGGTCTTGTATACGAATGAGGGTTCTCCCGTCGATTATTACCGACGCTATGAGCCTTTATTAAATCTTGACCGCACTTTTGGCAATCGTTTTGAAAACTGGCTCAGGTTATGGTGTTTCTGCTCTATCAACAGATACGACACCGTACATATATGGTATCATAGCCAGGTTTTTAATCAACCTTAAGCGCTTTGATCAATATTCATCAAAAATCGTATAATTTAGACAACTACGGCTTAATTACAAAGTATTTTGCAGTGCTGAGCGACATTTGCGTCATGCTCAGCAAGAGTTCGTGAGAAGTAAGTAATATTATCGTCACCAGCAACGAAGTACAAATAATCTGTGTCGGCAGGATTTGCAACAGCCATTAAACCACTACTAGAAACATTACCAATCGGGCTTGGCGGGTAGCCAGAATGTATACGAGTATTGTACGGTGAGTCGTATGATACTGAGTCGGGCTGATTGTTGATGGCGGTACCGTAGAACGCAGTCACATCAGACCCAAGTTGCATTCCTAGTTTAATACGTTTTAAGAAAACTTGAGCAGCCATTCTCCTATCTTCTGAAGCTGATGATGGTATTTCTTGCTCAACAATTGATGCGATTGTAATTGCCTGGTAAGTACTAATGCCTTGTTTTGCAATATTTGCACGGACGTCTGGCGTCAAAACTTTAGCCATCTCGTCAAGCGCAGACTTGATTAAAACTTTAACTGTAGTGTCGGCAGTACGCTGATAAGAATCAGGATATAAATAACCCTCTAGATTTGCCGATGCTGGCTTGTCCACCAAGGCGGGATGACTAGCATAATTAGATGGCTTGAGTGCCAAATCAACCTCAGCAGTCGCAAATCCTTTGTCTATAAAATCCTGTCTAATTTGATCAAGCCGACGTGCCGGAAATATAGTGAACAAAGTCACGTCTACCTTTCCGTTAACCAAATCCTTAACTATAGACCCTGTGTCTTGGCTAAGCTTAAATCGATATGTACCAGCCTTTAATGAATTACTATAATCATGGCTAATGACGTATCTCTTAAAGGCCCAGTCGGCACGAATAATTTTCTTATTTTTTAAAATAGTTGTTATTTCTTCTAGCGACGAACCCGATGGAATAGCGACAACGACACTCTCGTCACTAGCTATGTTTACTGCAACTAGATTGTCCATATAAACTCGCCTCGCCACGACAACAACCCCAATAACAATAAGGCCGAGTATCAATCCAGAAACTAAAACAGTTTTAGGTAACTTTTTCTTATTAGACTTGCCGGCTATAAAATTCTTCATCTTATTTCCTGCTGGTAATTTTCGGTAATAAAATCATTCAAAATATAGGTAGCTGAGAGCGAGTCAATGTCTCCCTTAGTATAGGAACCCCCTCTTGCCTGCAGCTCTTCTTCGGCCATCACTGAAGTCACGGCTTCGTCTTGGAAATTATAATCTAAATTAAACTTAGACTTGAAGTCCTCGGCGAATTGACGAACTAAAGTAGTCTGCTCGGTTTCTTGGCCAGACATTCCTCTTGGCAAGCCAATCACAATAATATCGACCTTATTCTCGTCGATAATTTTACCCAATAACGACCAGACATCGCTAGTTTTGCGATCAATAGTAGTCAGAGGACTGGCTAGCCTTGCCACCGTATTAGCAAGAGCAACGCCAACCCGCCTACTTCCCACATCCAGCGCGATGATTGATTTATTTACCATTGGAATTAGTTTGCTCAAATATGATAGTTATTCTAGCCGTTTTCTTAGGAACAGTCGATACCCATGGCGGACTAAAAGTAACTGTAACATCTTTAACACCTGGGTGATTGCCTACAATCTGCTGAACATCACCTTTTTTCTTACCGATAATTTCTTTTTTAAGAGCTTCAGGATCAATCTTGGCACCTGCAGTAGATACTGTCTGGAACGATAAGCTCTGGTCGTTTGCCGAACGCTTGCTTGTCATACGGTAAACGGCCTTATCTAGACCATAATCAACTATTGGCTGCTTAGTTATATCTATTTGCTTGCTGGCATCTACGTCAACTAATTTTTTGAGATCATCCGTCTTAACTCCAAGCATTGTGTATGAAGTTACCGAAGTGACTGTAACGTCAGCAGCTTCATCGCCAACATTAGGTACGGTAGTTATTACTTGGTCTGCACCTAGGATAGTTTCCGGTAGCGACGAAAGTCCAGCACTAGTCAGAGTCTTTGAAAGTTCAGCTGAAGCGGTGTCCTTACTTTTATCTAATAACGAGGTCTTTGCGCCGTCAATATCTTGTTGACTAATAACTGTGATATTTTTA
>CALREK010000022.1:0-10632 GCA_943355165.1 uncultured Saccharimonas sp. (SeqCode)
ACCCACTAGCGCAATCTTAGTGTCAGGCTTTATAACAAAGTTGAGGCTTTTTAATACTGGCTCATGATGATAACTAAAACTCACTTCTTTATAAGATATTTCGCCGTGTTTAATACTCAGTTCTTTTGCATCTTTATGATCAGCAATGTCTGGCTGCTCGTCAAGAACTTCAAAAAAATCTTTACTGTCTGCAATGGCTCTCTGGGTTTGATCAATCAAGAAACTAATACTAAATATAGGCATACGAACTAAAGCTGCATATTGGATTAGCAAAACCATTTGACCAACTGTGAACTTGCCGTTAGCCGTCTCAATAAATATAAATGCGGAAACCGCTAGAAATATCACATTCAAAACTAATCTACGAAACACATCTTGATTGTGCCAGTAGCGACTTTGCGGCCTAGTTATATCAACAGCTGACTTAAGGTGCTTATTAAAGAAACTAAGTTCTCTAGCCTCTTGTATAAAACTTTTAACTACCTTGACTTGACTAACGCTTTCCGCAAAACGGCCACTAGAAACGTCTAGATGTTCATTTATCTGTGTCTGATAATCTTGCCAGCGAGTGCTTGTTTTGGCGGTCAACCATACAAATACTGGATAAAGTAGCGCCAACATTACAGCTACTTGCCATGAAAAATAACTGACAATAACTAGTGACATTATCGTGCTAAAAATAAACTGCAGGAAGTTGTTGCTAAACATTTGAGCAAAGTTACCGATCTGACCAATTCCACGACTCATACGGTTGATGATTTTGCCTGAAAGCTCAGTGTCAAAGTATTTTTGCGGCAGACTTAACAAATGTCGATAATAACGATCTTGAAGTAATTGCTTTAATTTGACGGACATAATGTCGCCCAAATATCCACCAATGTTACTAAAAACCGTCTGACCAACATCTGCTAGGAATATAGCGATAGCAAATATGGCTACTAGCTTAACGTTAGCGTGGCCACCGCCAACAATTTTCTGTACTTGGTCAATTGCGCCTTTGGTAAATATGGGCTGTATAGTGCTCATCACTGACACCAAAACGCTAAAGACTGAAACTGATAAATAATACGGCCATAGAACTTTAGTAGATGTGATTATTCGCCAAATGTGTTTCATACTAAAGTTTCATCTCCTTAAATGCATCTATGAGTATATTATACATCGTCGCATAGTCTGCTGCCGTATCAAAAGTGTACAAATAGACCACATTATCAACTACTTCAATTGAAACTCTAAACGGCAATGCGAAAAGTTTCTCCATATAAACAGGATGCAATAACTCAAAAGCTGTTACCTGCTCAACATTAGTTGCGTAAACGTTATATTTACTGTTAAATTCAGACCATTCCAAAGAAATTTTGTTATAGCCCTTAGGTGTTCTTTTGAGGTATCTCAGAAAAGGTTTGCCTTGTTTTTTGGACTCTACAATTATCGATCCGTAACTCTTAGGAAGAGCGATTTGAGCGATTACATAAACATTATAAAGATTTTGGAAGTTAATAACTTGGTCGTCGCTATACGTGTATAGTTCAACCAACAACCCTTTGTGAAGTCCAATAACATGGTTATTTATATCGGCAGAGCCAAACTTACTGCCATGGAATAGATAGCCTCTTTTTGGTAAAAGTAAACTGCCCCAATCCGGATTATAAAACAGGCCGTTTTTAGTCGCAAAATCAACTATATCGGCCTTAATTAATGACTTGTCTTCCGTTAATTGAGAAATGCCGTCTAGCAACCATCTGTCGTTATTGCGCACAAAATACCAGTATTCTTGAAATTCAACATTTCTTTCGAACAATAGATTCTCAATTTTGTCGTCGATCTCATAAAGCTTGTCGGATGCTTTAGCTCGAATATGAAATTTAACTCTATCTTGGCTGTTATCGGCTAAATCCTCAGCGTCAACTGCAAACCACTCTAAAAGTTTTGGCTTGTCAACTTGATTGCGTCGCTTACGTTGCTTAATCGCCAACATCATAAGGCTAATATGATTCATATAATTGGCAGAAAGATAAGTTTTCATATTGTTAATGTTAAAATCTGACCAATCTTTTTGGAAATCCATAAAAACGTCTTGAACACGCAAATTTAACTTATCCAAATCCCAGGTCATGTCTTTAGACTCAGCTAGATGAATTTCCTTTTCGGTTTTTCGCTTAAACTTACGAGTTATTTTTTTCGAATTCGTAATAAACCCAAATATGCCTCCCAAAAACACACCTACTCCAACAAAATACCAAATATCTTTGAAAGACCAGACTATTAGACCAGCAAATACCGATACGCATAGAGTAACAATTAATGCTATTAATGTGTTCTTAATTTTAGCTCTTAGTAGGCCTCCAATAAATGACATAGGCAAAAAACCTATAGCAAAAAGTACAAACATACTATCAAAAACGGGGTCGCTCTGGCCGCCTCCACCTGAACCGCCTCCACCTGAACCGCCTCCACCTGCCAAACTAAATAGATCTATGAATGTATGAACACTAGTTTGAAAAATATGATACATCAAAGTCTTTCGGCGCCGAATTTCTCATTTGCCGACTTTGCAACATTATCTAGCAAACTATTTACTGATTCAGCCGTTAGCGTTCTATCATGGGCGCTTATCCAAAGTCTAAATGTTACATTTTTGTGACTAGCGTCGTCTGATTGATAAATATCAACCGTACCTAGATCCCAATGAGAATTATCTGGGTTTAATCTTTTGATTTCACTTGCCATGAAGCTAGATACATCACCAAATTTAATATTTGATGGTATTTTTAAAGTCATATCTTGCTGAACTTTCGGAAACTTTGGTAGAGCCACGTAGGCAGCTTGATTCTTGTCGGCTTTAAGAATCACATCAAGATCAAGTTCAAAGCCAGCCGTAAAAGATGGCAACTTAAGTTTTTGCTTAACTGCGCTTCTGTATTCGCCAACCAAACACGCAATCTCACCATTCACTTTTATTATTGCAGTACGGACAGGCTCGAATGGAGCTACCAACATCCTTCCTTCAGTTTTTGTTGGCTCATGGTCGTAGGCCTCGACCTCATAATTCAAACCTAATTTCCTTAACAATACTGTGAGATATTTAATCGCTATGTAATAAGGCGACCCGCTATATTTTCTTGCAGCAGTTTTGTCATCAGCCGCAAATACCATGGCCAGCAAGTTTAATTCTGCCGGCAAGTCTGTTTCCTTAGAGTCTTGTAAACTTTTGACATGTGCTTTTCCGATTTCGAATAATGCAAATTCGTTATCATCTGAACGAACCATGTCGCTTTTAATATTTACTCGCACCTTATCAAGAAGACTCGGAGTTAGGCTCATGCGGTAATACTGAAGATCAGGGCTAATGGCGTTACTAAGTTGAAAAGCTTGGGTTTTATCTTGTCCAGACTTTTCTATTAAATCACCGTGCACAAAGCTGTAAGTTAACACTTCGTTAGCTCCAGATTCTGAGAGAATTCTTCTAACTCTAGACTTAAGTTCAAGCATTTGATTAGTTTTGGCGGGCTTAATACTGCGGCGAGGCAAATCCAGCGGTAAATGATCATAGCCATACAAGCGGCCAATTTCTTCGACTATGTCTTCTGGAATTTCTATGTCGGTACGCCAGAAAGGAGCGATAATCGACAACTTATCGTTCGATCGCCCAACCGTAAACTCAACATTCGTTAACAGTTCGCTGATTATTTCATTCGACAAGGTCAGACCTAACCTTTGATTGATAAAATCAGCCGTCACTTCAACAGATTTATTAGTCTGTTTAGCGTTGTTGATATCAACGATTGCGCCGTTTGATTTAGCGGTATCGCAAAGTTCGCTTGTAAGTTCTATGGCCTTTAGTAAAACAGCTGGACACTGTTGTGGTGATTGGCCTTTGTTGAACCGAGTCACAGCATCTGTAAAAATACCGTGCTCCATACTTGTGCGACGAATATTGTACATGTCAAAGTTAGCACATTCGATAATAATGCTTGTTGTGTTTTCGTCGATCTCAGAATTATTACCACCCATAACTCCGCCTAGCGCGATGGGCTTATTGGCATCACAAATTAGCACCGCATCGGACCTTGGAGTAATTACCTTGCCATCTAGTAGTGTGACCTTTTCGCCTTCTTTTGGACTGCGTACTATTATCTTGGCCTTACCATCAATTGCAACTTTGTCGAAATCAAATGCGTGTAATGGCTGCCCTGTCAGATACATGACGTAATTAGTCATGTCGACGATATTATTAATTGATCGCATACCCACTCTACTCAAGTATGTTTGTAGCCAAAGTGGACTTGGACCAACTTTAATTCCAGTAAGCACTATTGCCATATAGCGCGGACATAGATCTGGAATCTGGACATCAACTTCTAGATTTGATGCATCATTAGCTTGACCCATGCCGGCTACCTTATTATTAAGATACCAGTTGGGCGAAACAAAAGCTTTTTGTTGAATTCCGGCTACTTCTCTAGCAACTCCCAATAGTCCAAAGCAATCAGGTCGATGAGTAAACATCTTGTTTTCAATATCAATAATCGTGTCGTTAAGTTTGTAGGCTTCGGCAAAGTCGTCACCAACTTTAGCATGTTTATCGTCTAACTCAACAATCCCATTATGGTCGTCACTTATGCCTAGCTCATGAGCGCTGGCCAACATTCCATTGCTTACTTTGCCTCGCAATTCTCGTGCCTCTAAAACAAATGGGTCTTTGTCGAAACTAGAAGGTACAGTTGCTCCTGGAGGCAACCAAGCCACCATTAAACCTTCCCTGACATTTGGCGCGCCACATACTACCTGGACATTTCCATTTTCGTCTCTTTCCACATTTTGCGCTCGACCACCGTCGTCAATCTTACAAAGACTAAGCTTGTCGGCATCTGGGTGCTTAATGCATTCTGCCACTCTTGCAATAATAATACCTTGGTATTTTTTGCTTAAATCGACTACTTCTTCTACTGCTCCAATTTGCGAGCCAATCTTGTCAACAAGTGCATCGTTGGAAATATTAATTTCGGTGTATTCTTTAAGCCAGTTCAAACTTACTTTCATTAAAATTGCCTCAAAAATTCTATTTTAGCTGACTCAAAATGCCTAATATCCTCAATGCCGTACTTCAACATAACAAGCCTCTCTAGGCCACAGCCCCAAGCAAAACCCGTATAAATTAAAGGATCTATGCCTGCCTCTTTTAAGACGTTAGGATGAACCATACCCATGCCTAGTAACTCGATCCAACCGGTATGACTACATATACTGCAGCCCTGCTTTTGACAAAACGGACAACTAAGTGCCAGCTCAAAACTCGGCTCGGTAAACGGAAAATAGAACGGCTGGCTCTTAATCTCAACATCTTGCTGATAATACTCAGATAGAAAAGTCTTAAAGGTAGCTAGTAAATTACCAGCATGGATACCTTTGTCGACGTATACGCCCTCAAATTGATGAAAGGTGTGCTCATGTCGCGCGTCTAAATCTTCGTTCCGATAAACTCTTCCTGGCAGCAACACTGCAATAGGTTCGCCATTCTCAAGATTAGCCTTGTTGTCGCTGAGAACTCTGTTTTGCATATTGCTGGTATGGGCTGGTGCTATAAACTGTTTACCATTTTTATCTTTTTCGACTGTCATAAAAGTATCATAATCATCTCTAGCCGGATGATCTTCCGGAAAATTCAGACTCTCAAACATATGGTAATCGTCGTCAATTTGACGCGACTCAACTGCTGTAAAGCCCATTCTATTAAAAATACCGAGAACTAATTCGAGTTCAGTCATAAGAGGATGGACGCTACCTTGCTCAACCGGCAGTAATTGTGGTCGCTTTGATTTAGGGGTGTTTATATCAAAAGGAGCTGTTACATCAATCGGGCTTTGCGTCGCTAACTGTGAGTCCTCGGAAGCATCAATTAAATCCTGCAACTCTACTTTGAGCTTATTTATCTCTTGTCCATATGCACTGCGCTCTGACGGATCAATAGTTTTAATGGCGTCAAACAGACTTTTTAGCTCTGGTGAGCGAAGTAATGAGGCTCCTTCCACGATTCTTGATTTAAGAACCTCGGCAATTTTTGCTATCTCGGCATTTTGATATGTCATAATTACTCTTAAGTATACAATTAAACGTATATTAGGTCACCCTTGACGAATACGCTTTTGATTTTATAGCCTAATCTATATGAAAAACTCAGCCGAATCATCACCATTAGAAATCCTGATTAATCGCCGCAACGACGGTTATAAGCCTGGTTCAGACAAAGACGGTCACAATATAGCTATTGCGGTAGATGGGGGTGGCATGGCCTGCGTCGTTGGTTTAGGAATGGCTGATGTACTAAAATCAGAAGGTATTTTTGATATGGCCGACCAAGTGTCGGGTATATCTGGTGGGGCACTAGTAGCGGCATCGGCAATGACAAACCAAATCGAACTCACTCGTGTTGCTTTTGAAGAAGAATTGCCTAGGCGCGACTTTATTAATTACAAACGCAAACTAAAACGACAACCAATTGTTGACTTGCCAGTATTAGATAACCTTATCCGGCGCGATACGCCATTAGATATAGAATCTTTAATAGCTAACCCTCAGGAACTAATGTTTGGCGTAACAGATGTAGTAAACTTTAAAGCCAAGTCTGTCTCATCCAAGTCTGAGCCAGCCGAGAAAATGATAACTTGGTTTATGCGAGGATTACATTTGCCTAGAGAGGCTGGACATCCGGTCGCTGACGAAGAAGACAATATTTGGGCGGACGGTGGACTTTCTTGGCAGCAAACTCAAGACATATCACTTAATAATGGAGCTACGGAAGTTTTAAATGTCACGAATGCCCCCAAGAAAATATGGTCAGTGGACGCGCCTTTTACGACTTATGTAGGTAAATGGCTCAAAAGATATGGGCCAGATAACCTAGATAAATTCCGTGATTTTGCCCACAAACAGGCTGCCAGCATAAATTCCGAATCTCGACCAAACGTACAAACAATATATCCTGCCCGCGACGCTCCCCTGCCAGGAGTGCTTACTACCAATGAAATAGTGCTAAAGACCGGTCGCGTAGTTGGTCAAAACGCAGCTCGCCTGGCTATTGCCGGCGACTCTGGATACCAACATCTTGAGTATCACAAAAAGCCAAGCATTTTGTCGAACTTGGGCAACCGAGCTCTAAAGACATACTTTTCTCTAGCTCCTTAATCCAATCTATAGACAATCGTCTGATATTACTCGTATACTTGATGTTATGGCGAATTTTAGTTTTGATGTAGTTAGTGATTATGACAAGTCGGAAATGAATAATGTTTTCGACCAAACTCAGCGCGAAATTGATAGTCGTTATGACTTCAAGGGGACGCCGGCTCTTTTGGAATGGCTAAACGCAGACAAAACTGGACTGAAAATTACTGGTAGCGGCGATTGGCAAATCGATTCCATTATAGACATTATTCGCAAAAAACTTTCTGCCCGTAACCAAAGCCAAAAAGTACTCGACGTCACCAAAGAATCTATTATAACCAACCTCAAGACCACCAAAGAAGTTCCTTTCAAAAAAGGTCTAGATCAAGAAAAGGCCAAAAAGATTACCGCTCTAGTAAGAGACAACATGCCAAAAGTTAAAACTCAAATTCAGGGCGACGAAGTACGAATTATGAGCAACAGCAAGGATGACTTACAGACTGTCATGGACTTAATTAGAGCTCAAGACTTCGACTTTCCGGTAAACTTTACGAATTACCGATAACTAAGCATAAGTTTTATCTGCCCTTAAGATATACTGTAAGGGTATGAACGAGCACGACGAACTACTAAACGAAGCCAAAGCTGTATTAGAAGTTAATCAAAATGGCGATTACACCGTCCCGGCTGAAGGCCTCTACTCACATCAATGGCTCTGGGATAGCTGTTTTATCGCAATTGGTCTCAGTCATTACGATATTGAGCGAGCCAAAAAGGAAATTCTAAGCCTTCTTAGAGGTCAATGGGCCAATGGCATGTTGCCACACATGATATTTTCTGACGGCGACAAACACGGTCGCGATGTCAATATGTGGCGAAGCTCTATAAGCCCTTTTGCGCCAGACAAAGTGTCAACTAGCGGAATCACTCAGCCACCCTTAATAGCAGAAGCAGTAGTTAAAATAGGCGAACAAATGTCGCTCAGCGAACGCCGTACTTGGTATCAAACGGTCTATCCGGCAATTGTCGCCTACCACAGCTGGTTATATGACGAAAGAGACCCGCACAACGAAGGCCTTACTCTGCAGATTCATCCATGGGAAACAGGCCTAGACAATACTCCGCCTTGGATGGCAGAGCTACAAGAACATGAGATGTCGCCTTTAGTCGGACTAGCAAAGCATAAACCTGTACAAATATTAGCCAAAATTTTGCGAAGAGATTATCGACTCAGTCAGCCAGGCGAAAGATTATCAACATTTGAAGGGTTGGCACTTTATCTTGTCCAAAGAAGACTTCGTAGAAAAAGTTATGACATCAATAACATTCTTAAGCACTCTCTTTTTGCAATTGAAGATCTGACGTTTAACTCAATTTTTATTCGCGCCAATTCACATCTGCAAGACATCGCTAAAGTAATTAAAAAAGACCTGCCGAACCTACTTGTAGAGAATATGAAAAGATCCGAGTTAGCGCTAGATCAGCTATGGGATGCCTATTCTAGCCAGTACTTCTCGCGTAATTTCGTGACTCATAAACTTATCCATATACCGACTATAGCCGCCCTCATGCCACTTTATTCTGGAGCTATAAGTAAAGAAAGAGCTGAACAAATTGTCAGCATACTCAAAGATACGCAAACTTTTAGCGCCCCCTTTCCTGTGCCGAGCGTTCCTCTTGATTCACCATGGTTCAAATCCCATGGTTACTGGCAAGGGCCAACCTGGATTAATACTAACTGGCTGATAATTGATGGTTTGCACAAATATGGCTTTACGGAAGAAGCGAAATCACTAACAAAATCTTGCATCGACTTAGTGCGAGCTTCTGGTATGAGCGAGTATTTTTCGCCGATAGATGGATCGCCTTCTGGAGCTAAAAACTTCAGCTGGACAGCTGCTCTAATAATTGACTTAATGAGCAAAAAACATAAATAAGCTAGCTCTCGTGACTTTTTGTAGAGTTATCTAGACGGTAGGAATGTCGTCCCGGGTGTAGCCAGCAACAATTTGTTTAACCATGTCGGCAATTTCTTTTGGTTCGTGTTCGCTCTTGATAATGTATTTAACGGCGCCCTTCGACAAAGCCGTCTCGACGTCGTTTTCACCCGCCAAATTAGATAACATTATTACTGGAATATTCTTTAGTTCAGCATCAAGCTTTAACTTATCTAAGACTTCCATACCATTCATTTTCGGCATCATGACATCAAGCAATATAATGGCTGGTTTCGGATCCATAGCCCTTACTTTATCCAGCCCTTCAGCTCCATCGCTAGCCAAAGTGACATCAAATTTAGCAAATTGGAACATCTTCTCGTACATTCTTTGTATGAGCTGGTCGTCCTCTATCAGTAATACTTTTATTGCCATATAGCCTCTTTAATCAATTATCTTTATAGTCAAAATGTTATAGCTTAATCTTCTCAGTTGGGAGCGCAAAAGTAAAGACCGATCCCTTGCCAGGGGTTGATTCCTTGAGGTAAATACGACCACCCATCTGTTCAATGATCAGTTTAGTTATATAAAGCCCAAGTCCTGTGCTCTGGCTATCGTCTCTGGTTAAAATATTGGAGGTACTCTGCTGGAATTTATTAAATAGTAACTTAATATTCTCCTCATCAATACCAATGCCAGTGTCTGCAACATCTACTTCAACAAAACCCTTAATAACATGGGCTGTTACTGTGACTGTACCTTTTTTGGTGTATTTTATGGCATTACCTACGATGTTGACCACCACCTCCTGCGTGCGTGACTCATCGGTATATACTCGTGGTAAATCTTTCGGTATATGAATCTTCAAATCAAGCTTCTTTTCGTCAGCCAATACTTTTAATGCAGTGGCTGCAGATGAAATAGTTGTAGCTATATCTGTAGGCTTAATGTCAAAAATAGTTCTTTTTTGTTCGAGCCTTGAAGTGCTCAAAAACTGGTTCACTATACCAATTAAACGAATACTTGAATCCTTTATGTCGGTGATCATATCCTTAATATCACCCTCAGGTAGCTGGTCGCCGTAGATTGACGTCAACATGCTGGCATTACCACGAATCACTGTTAGCGGTGTTCTGAGTTCGTGCGATGCAATAGATATAAATTCATCCTTAGACCTCTCTAGGAGCATCGCTTCTGTCGTGTCGTAAATCATAATCACGCTACCGATAACATCTTCTTCGCCTTTTAGAACTATCGGTGAGGAGAATATATTAATAAACTTTTTGCCATAGGCGATATTTACTGCAGAGAAAGGATTTTTGTTTTTAATGCTGTCTTTTAGCGCGCCAACAATGTCAAAAGAATCTCCCAATTTAGATTGTATTAATTTGACCATATCGTCAGACTTGACATGCTTCATGCCGGGGACTGAATCTCCAAGGTCCAGCAGCTTAACGAGTGCTGGGTTATAGACCACACTCTGACTATTCTCTAAGGTCATTAGATACCCACTATCTAGACTGTTGATTGA
>CALREK010000023.1:0-10380 GCA_943355165.1 uncultured Saccharimonas sp. (SeqCode)
GCCTATTAATTGCATTTCAATCATTTACTGGTGCCAATGTTCCAGGTAATTTCTTCTTTGGCCCTAGATGGTATCAAGCACTAATTGCTTCAATAATCATTTTTGGATATAGCACATCAATGCTATTTAAGCAGAAGAGGTCTGACTCTTCTGCTCCTTCTAATAGTCGAAAATACAGCACGAACAAAAAACTTTTATATTTAGCAATCAGCATCTCGAGCCTATTAATTGCATTTCAATCATTTACTGGTGCCAATGTTCCAGGTAATTTCTTCTTTGGCCCTAGATGGTATCAAGCACTAATTGCTTCAATAATCATTTTTGGATATAGCACATCAATGCTATTTAAGATGAAGTGGTCTGACTCTTCTGCTCCTTCTAGTAATCAAAAATACAGCCTTATTGTTGCTGCTGGGTTTGCGCTAATGTTGGGCGCTATCCCAGCCGGTTTTATGTTTGGGTTGGCGGTCGGAGGATGCTGTGGTGCTCCGGGTAATGGTTTTGCGCTTTTAGCTGTACCATTAATGATTGGCATGTTCGTAGGTGGTATCGTTGCAATTATCTATGGAATCAAGAAGAATCGCCAGCTATCCAAAGGCTCGGTTTCAACAAAAAAATAACGATCTGAATCAATGTGCTCTATTTTATGACAATAGTTGATTTAAAACTTATTAACAATAACCTAGTACTTCATCGACTCAATTATCCGTGTAGCGGCATTATAGTCAATTGATTGTTTAATTGAATCTGCTGAAGTAACTTTCTCTTTGGGGGTGTAGCAAATCATGTTTGACGTAGGCTTACTTTCCGCGTCATTAAAGAAAATGTTTTTGCTAGGAAAAAACCGGCTTTCTGCATCGGCCGTTTGCACCAAACAAGCTGCATCAGGAATATTGCCCGAAATTTCGGGATCGATATACCCAAGAAAGCTTAGGTATAGATTTTGGCCGAGAGTCTTTATCGGAATTGAGCCATAATTTATATCTCCTTTGTAGCCAAAGCAGGCTTGCCCGGCATTGAAATCCATTTTACTTCCAGAAGGACTCGTGAGCGTCACCTTGTCGTGCCCAGGATATGTGCAACTATTTCCATCTTTTGGAAATGATTCTGAACTATCAACAATAGTCCAGTCGGCGGGATAAAAAAATGATATCTTTTCATATTTTAGTGAACCGGATTTTGATTTCGGCAGTATATTTGAGTCCGTAGGCATATCAGTAGTCTTATTTGAGTCCGTAGTGATGGCAGTAGTCTTAGTGCTTTTTGTTGCAGTTTTATTACGAGAGTAAACGTAATATCCGCTTGCACCAATTGTAGCTAGAATTATTATAATAATTAGTGCTTCAACAGCACCAAAACCTTTTTCATTTTTCTTCATACTCCACCTTTCTATTTAAGGTCAGTATACTCTCAATACTTCGTAATCAATAAAACATACAGTACTTCCCTATAAAAAACTATCAATTTATATTTACGTACTAGTATGCTAGTATGTAATTGTGACGACTTTTATAGACTTCATAAACTTAACCTTCTCTATTCGAGACAAAGATTTGCTCGCGGATTTTCTGTATGGCGTCACAACTGTTAAAGAGAGGCGAGAATTGATGCGCAGAATAGATATAATCGAACAACTGCTGGCAGATATACCTCAGCATAAAATTGCCAGCGATTTGAACGTAGGTGTCGCTACTGTTACAAGAGGTTCAAAAGAATTATCTGAAGGACGTTTTAAGGTATTAAGGAAATAAGATGAATTCTAGATTAAATATTGTCTGTAAATACCGGCAAAATAATTCATGGCAAAGTTCAACTTATTCATGGGAGTTTTTAAAATAGTATAAATTTACTAAATAATTGTTGTATCTATATCTCCCAAAAGGGGGATTTTTAATTTAAGGAGAATCTAATGATCATTCAATCACCTGAATCTGAAATGCCAGAACCATTTAAAACGTATGTAAGTCAAAGAAGCAAAAGCATCGGGAAAGTACTTGTCGACATTGTCGGTGAAGACAACGTCCAGTTATGCCCTAGCGCAATAACCGTAGACCAGCAGCTATTTACTGGCAACACCGACCATACCTATGGTGTGGTCGTGAAAAATATGGCCGATGGTTATAAATCGGCCCTTTATAGCCCAGACTCAGATAGTCTAGGTATTGCCACCAAAGATCAAGAAAAAGCAGCCGCCTACACGGCTAAGCAGTTCAACCTTGGCAATCGTGTCAGAATTAAAGATGTACGCGAATCAGACGGTCAGGGGCAGTATACTGTCGACAGTTTAGAAGCAATGTTGGATATTTTTAACGATACTAACGAGAAAAGTGACTTTGGCAGCGTTCTAATGCCAAGCTTAAATAATATTCAAGAGCGAATATCAGTTGGCAGAATTTCTCTTGGTCGACATGGTGACTTTGGCTATGTTGGTCGCGAGGAATCAATCAATCATGATGGACGCGAAGTCTACGGCGGCACCACGCTTGGCCTGTATCGTTCTGATGATGAAGTAAGCAAGGCCTTAGCTGAAGAATACTTTGAAATTCCACCAAGATTAACAGCCATGGCTAATCAGACGCTAGATCGGTATTCGAAACAAGCCATAAAAATTGGCAGAGTAAGTGTCGATGTAATTGAGGGCATAACTGATAATGGTAGCTTGTTGAGAGACGTGATTGACCTAACACCCAGAATTGGCGGAACAACTCCAGCCGAAACGTTAGCTATGCGAGAACTGCACTTAGACAATAAAACTGGACTGTGTATTGCTTCTAGTCGTCTACTGTATAACCCGACTTCGTCGCCAACCACAGGCACAAATTTTGTCGACACTAGCAGCCTAGTAATCAACGCCCAGATTCATGAAACGAGAAATCGATGAAGATACATATCATTGCCGCGCTACATGGTGATGAGCTTTTTGGCTTAAAAGTATTAAGTCGCCTTCACAGGTGTGACGATCAAGATATACGTCTACGCGTTGGTAACTTAGAGGCAATTGCAAAACATAAACGATACATCGACAGCGATCTTAATAGGAGCTTCGGTGCTAGTGAGCATTCAAACGAGAATGTAATTGCCGAAGATATTTGCAAAGAGGTAAAAGATTTTGCACCTGACTTAGTGTTAGATCTACACACTTCAAAGTCTAATATTGGTAAAGTTGCTATAGTTGCAAAAAATAATACCTTCATTGAGCAAGTCGCCAAACAGCTTGGACTTGATGCTATTGTCATAATGCCAGAATATTTAACTAATACTTCGCTGATTGGAGTTCTGCCTGATATATCTATTTCGATAGAGTTGGGCAGAAACTTCCGGTCAGACAAACTTGCTAGCGAATTAGCCGAGAAAATTAAAACTTTGGACACACATAAACAGAATAATGCCAATAGCCTACCAAAATTTCGAGTCTATAAACAAATCAACAAAAAATTTAGCGGTCTTGGTAACATTCAAAACCTTAAATTTAATAAGCAACTAGGTGGCTATCCATTTCTAGCCGGTGCAAATACATATCAAGATTTTGGAGGTTTTTTGGCAAAAAAATTAACTTAATCCATCACCTACCGATACCGCTAAACTGTCAAGGGTTAAACCATTAACAGATTACAAAAATGTGATTTGCAGTTATATATCTGGAATATTCTTGTAGAGTTTCGTGAAATCTATTTTGGATCGCGTGGTTGGTTGTCGCTGCCAATACATTGAAGGAATCCGGCAGGTATACCGTAGCCGTCTAGTTTAATACAGGCTGGGGCCATCTGGTCGGCGCTGATTGCCGTCCAGACTGAACCAGATTTTTTAAGCAAAAAGTCTTGGCCGGACCCTTGGGTATCTCTAGGTAATGATTTGTTGTAGCAAAATAGGCCGGCCATTACGAAATTTTCTTTTGTTCGAGTAAGTTCTGCGTTGTCAAGATTTTCTATTCCTTGGACTACATACTCGCCATCGGCGCTTTGTTGGCAGAATTTAAGTACTCCAGCGACAATGCCTATCTTGTCGGTTGATGTTAAGCCTAGGCTGTTCTTAGATTCTTGAATAGCCGAAGTCGAAGTCATTACACTATTTCTTTTTGATCGGTTCTGGTAAACCGTGTAACCAACGACACTAACCAGCGCGACAATTACCAATATCAACAGTACTTCAACAGCACCAAAACCTTTTTCATTTTTCTTCATACCCCACCTTTCTATTTAAGGTCAGTATACTCTCAATACTTCATAAACAATAGCTAGGTTACTTCAGGGCCAGCGAGGTTGAACCTCTAACAGATGGTAAGAATGTGATTTGACTTAGCCGCACCAGGAGAAGAGTATTAATTGATAAATTGTCATTTATTTATCAGGTAGCATTTGGTCAATTTAGCTTTAGTGTAGATTTTAAGAAGTGCTTTTAATTTAATCTGTGCTACATTGATTCTATAACTAACAAAATAGGATTTAAGATGGGTTTCTTTGATAAAATAAAACAAAACTTTTCACACGGTGGCATTAAAATCTCTCTTGATGTACCAAATACTTTGTCGGAGACTGACTCTGGCTTTATAGCCAAAGTTACTTTAATTAACGACGGCACAGCTCCACAGACAATTAAAAGCTTAAAGGTAGCTTTGGTCGAAGATCACGGAATGGCAAATTCTCAGAACCAGCAGCCCGGCATTCAATATAAAGATATTGCAACTTCAACTCAGGACGGCCCAATAATTTTAGCGGCGGGCGAAACTAAACAACTAGACATTACAGTTGCGCTTAACTTTGGTAAGTTTTTGGGTGAGAGTGTGCCAGATAATCCAATAATAAATGCGGCGGCAAGTGTTCTTGGTGCTATACAAAACGTATCAGAAGCTGTGAATACCCAAAATTATAGGCACTATGTACAAGTAGTGGCGGACGTTGACGGGGTAGCGTTTGATCCGTCGGCAAAATCTGACGTGCAGTTACTACGCCCCGGACAGATTGGTGCTGGGCTAAATATAAATATTTAGATTCCAAAAAATACTGGTCCCGGGATAAAGGGGAACCTCCAGCTATCCAAAGGCTCAGTTTCAACAAAAAAATAACTACTTGAATCAATGTGTCTTTACTTGTCAAAAGTAAGCGTTTTAGTAATCATCAGGTCAAAGTCTTTTAGTACATCTGGATAATTTGTCCCTATGTTATAGCCGGCAATATATTCCCTGCCACCACTCACAAATAAGTATTGAACTTTTTTATCGCCAGCTTCTGGGCCAATGCCGAATTCATTGGTCAGTTTGTAAGTTCCGGCCTGCCTCTTACCCGTAACGCCATTTGCAGTAACAACTTTTGATTTAAGGTCGGTGTAGTCTGTGTCCTTCAATTCGCTGTCAGAGGTGGCAGTTTTTAGACTAGATGTAACATACATTTGGCCGATATTCTCTGAAGCACAAGTACCGACCGATTTAGCATCACCACCAACCATGAATAACTCAGCCGAGCAGTATTCTGTATTGGCCGGTACTACCCAAGAGCTTGGATATTTTAACGAAAACTTTGCGGAAGTGTTAGTGTAAGCAATCCAATCTTTTGTTGGGTCAACAACCACAGCACTGGTTGCGTCATTAGCCTTACTTACTGCAACTTTTGATGTGCCTTTAGGTATTGTATTGGTGGTGTTATTTTTATTGTAGACAAAATACCCCGTCCCACCAATAATCGTAACTACTGTTAACAATAGTAGTACTTGCACTATACCAAAACCTTTTTCATTTTTCTTCATAATCCACCTTTCTATTTAAGGTCAGTATACTCTCAATACTTCATAAACAATAGCTAGATTTATTGACGCAGCACCGATAGGCGTCGAGGCCTACTGCACCTATCCTATACATAAACCAGCATGATAGCTGAAGAAATTTCATATATTTCTACTTTAGATAAATCGAGAATATGGTTTTTAGCAATACTAAAGAGTTGCAGCTTGGGCTATTTGTATAAGCACTCGCTGTGCAGATGCGTCATTATATGTCAACGCATTTGTCGGCTGACTAATACCGAATGTATATATTTTTAGGCCCTGTCTAACAGCCAATACAAAATCTCTACTATTTGATATAGCTGCGTCTTTGGCTGTGTAACTAGCGCTGTCTCCCAGCCCTTCTACGGCTCCCCCATCATTGACAACGTACTTTTGCGAAGCATCTAGATTGGCCTGATTGGCGTATGTTCCTAGGTCTATGGTGAAACTATTAGTAGCCGTTGCCTCTGCTGCAAATGGGTATACACATGTCTGAGCCTTGTCTCCCTTGCCAATATCTACTATTCCCGTGTCACTTGGACCTTGCAGGTTATTTGCCGGTTCTCCTAGTAATGATTTGACGGTTGTTTTGGATACTCCAAAGCATGCACCGGATTCTTTAGCAATTATAGTAGCGGGCGTATCATTATTTTTGCTTGTAGTGCTTTTGCGACCCATAACTGTCCAGCCAACTATACCCAGAACACCTATGACTACTACTGCTATTGCTATTTCAATTGCTGTAAATCCTGACTGCTGTTTTCTCATATTGCTATACCTTTTTAGTTATGCTTTAAAGTATAGGATTATTATGTGTCAAATACTAGCATCAAAAGCAATAAGCATGACGGCAAGGTGGGCGTATTGTTTGTTATAGTGGCTGTGCTGCCAGAGAACCGAGTCTTGGCTCGTGACCAAAAAAGAATCGATAATGCTTCGTCTCGGAATAAAATAAGTAAAAAACCAGCTAAATATAAAATCAAATACTATCTGTTCTTATAAATACCCAAAAAAACTATTGCTGTGATTATTGCTCCAGCAATAAAAATATATGTGTTTGACATAATCTATTTTTTTAAAAGTGCGCCCAGCGAAAGGATGGAAGGAACCCAAAGACCGACAAACAATCCTTGATCATGTTCACCACTAAACCACAAATATAATGCTAATGTAAGAGAGAGACCGGCAGCTGCGATAATGTAATTTTTCATAAAACTTTCATTATTAATATTATGTGTAAACATTTCTATTATACGAAACTTCTAACATTAAACACAACCGTTTAAATAGCATCATCAATCACTTGGAGGTGGGGCCAGAGCAAATCCAGACATTACATCCCCTGCCCTCTAAAGGCAAGATCTACTTGCCTTTAATAGAATAGCCGCCGTCAGCCAAAAAATCTGAGCCAGTTATATAGCTAGCTTCATCAGAGGCAAGGAACATTACAAGTGGAGCAATCTCATCGGGTTTAGATATTCGACCGAGTATTGTCCCGTCACTTATTCTCTTGAAGGTCTCCTCGTTCCAATCGTCAACCTGATCTGTCTCGACATAACCTGGCGAGACGGTATTGAACCTTATATCAGGGTAAGCTTTTGCTAATGCTTTCGATATAGATATGATGCCGGCTTTAGTTGCTGCGAAAGTTAGAGTGCTCATGGTCGCGAGGTTCGACTGACCTTTAATTGAACTAATACTAATGACGCTACCAAGTTTTCTAGACAACATTGACGGGATGACTGCCTGTATGCAGTGTAAAGTGCCCAGTACATTTGTCTTGTATTCTTCCAAGGCTTTGTCGTCATCCATTTGAGCAATGTCTTTTAGGAAGTTTCTTGCTATCCCCGCATTATTTACAAGCACATCTATATCACCAAGACCTGCTATGGCTTCTAAAGTCGCTTGCTTGTCAGATATATCAAAACTGATTTTTTGCGAACCTTCTAGATTGTCGTGAACCTTTTGCAACTCTTCACTATCAGTACGGCCGTGAACAATTACTTTATACCCCTGTTTATGGGCAAGTTCGGCAATAGCCTTGCCAATACCTCGACTCGAACCAGTGACTAGAATTGTTTTCATAGCTACATCATACCAAACAACCAGACAGGACTCGAAACTGAAATACAGATTTAATAATATCGCACAACCAAAGCGACTGGTCTTGAAGCCAATCTCTATCTTTAAAGTCTTGGTAGCTTTGGTAAGTTATAACTGGAACGTATTAATAGCAGAAGTGTGAATCGAAGTCTTTCTTCCATTTAGCAATATCACTCGTTGAAGCACCTGATGACTCTACCTGCTTCATGAGCTTTTCATGACCCGGGCCAGAACAAAATTGCCTGTCAGTATAGGACATAATGAAACTCAAGGCAGTAGTATTATACCGATTGGTGCCTGCATTATTAAAAACCACCCAAAATACAGTAACAGCTATAAGTATCGACATGTTAACTGCTAACGATATAATCATGACTATTTTTATAACTTTGGTGTCATCCTTAGTTTCTGATTGTTTTTTCATTTATTCCTTTGATTATTTAACTTAAGCATAATACATAAGCAAATAATGTTAAAGAACCCCGATTTATGCAAAGTCATTATGCTTATGCTTGGAAGCCCTGGTTCATTCGAATTGGGACTTTCTCCTTGAGGAGCTAAGTTGGTGGGCACAGCTTAACAGGGAGGCGACGTGTTAATTGAGACTACTTTTTAGGAGAGAAGTAGTCAATAGCACCTGAGACCATACAAACGACTCCAACGAAGCCTATAAAAACGGTCCCCCAGTTTACATGCCCAGCTTTGTTCAGACTATCTGTGCTATTGATTAATGCTAGGCCAATTAGTATCTGTACAATTGCCAATCTTGAGTTAGTAGTTTTTGCCATACTATTATTCAATCCTTATTTATTCACTCAATTATGCTCGACTTTATGATAAAATAAAAGACCTCGTTTCCAGAGGTCAAAATGCTCATGGTAGCGGGGCCAGGGCAAGCGCACATCAATCCAGGCGCCCGCTACGCTGGGGCCTGTGACTAATGACCGAACCTGGGACTTCCGCCATTACTGACTAGGGGCCAGGAATACTGGGGTATAATCCGCCCGTTTGTCGCTAAAGCGACGGGGGATTAGCGAACCATGGGACTTGCGTCAGCTTAAGCTGCCGCGTCCCAGGTTCGAGGCTTGGACCCCAGCATGAAAAAAGACCGACAAAAAGTCGGTCGTTTTTCATGGTAGCGGGGCCAGGACTCGAACCTGGGACCTCGTGGTTATGAGCCACGCGAGCTGCCGCTGCTCCACCCCGCGCTATTGCCGTTTGTGACGACATTTATCTAAAAGTACAGGCGGAATTGTACCCTAACAGGGGGGAATTGTCAATCTTATAACTAATATTTATTTTGTTTGGCGATGCAAAAAGAAGTTGATCCATGCCTGGAAATTCTTTTGATAACCCGGCTTATCCCCTACTCGCAAAACAACTTTTGGCTTTGCTGCTTTTGCGGTATTCACCACATTCGCTTTAGCAACTTTATCTGGTATCAAATAGGCCTTTTCTCCTGGTGCTGCCAAGCCGAATTGTCGCCTCGCCGATAATTCCAAAAATTCATCAGTATTGTAGTATTCGTTCTTAAGTTTTAGATTATCGTTCTCTAATTTACTGACTTCGTTTTGCTGCTCTAGCCTAGCAATTTGTTTCTGAAATTCATAATTTGACTGTATTGCCTTCAACCCGTTCCAACTAACTATCAACGCAATGACGCCAAAAGCAATCAAACTAAGACTGCTAGTGTCTGTAAATATTCGCCAGTAACCTTTTTTGTGCCAACTTTTTAATTTTTGAAACATTACTTAACCATTATATACGACTTGGCTACTATCTGCAGTCTACTATTATCGAGTCCTAAGAGCCAAAACTAGTGCTATAGCTCTTTAATAACGATCACCAGAATACTCTATCTAATATCTATACAATAAAGTGGTTTATTTATTTTAAAATTCTGCTATTCTATACTCTTAATATATAGGGTAATGGCAAGGCAAATGGTGGTAAGCTTCTTTTAATACAGGAGAGTTTATATGTCGAGGCAGAATGGGCGAGAACTTCCAGGTACACAAACTATCGATTTTCTAAGTGAGCTTGGAGATAGTAATGATGATTACGACTTCGAAGAGTCTCAAGCTGACGTAATACCACTCGAAGGACGAGCAGGAAGCCTACACGCTAGACTATTTGAAAAAGAAGTATGGATGAAGGACGCCAACTGTCGAGGCACAAAAACAAGCCTATTTTACCCAGAAAGAGGCGAAAGCAGTAAACAGGCCAAAAACGTCTGCGAAGAATGCGTCGTCACAATTGAATGCAGCGAGTACTCTTTCTATGAAAAATTCGGCACGTGGGCTGGGCGATCAGAACAAGAAAGAAGAAGTCTTCGTAAAGAGTCAAAAGGTACAGACGAATCAACTTCTCAAGAAATCTACTAATCTGTTATTATAGGTAGGTGCAAATGAGGTCTTTGAAGGGGGTATAGCTCAGTGGTTAGAGCAGTCGGCTCATAACTGATTGGTCCTTGGTTCAAATCCAAGTACCCCCACCAAAGGTTTCCTTTATACCAAATTA
>CALREK010000024.1:0-9517 GCA_943355165.1 uncultured Saccharimonas sp. (SeqCode)
ATCCAGTGTATACCCTCTTTAAGGTGAGACATGTTTTCAAGGTGCTGCATCCATAAATTATCAAGAATCTGCATATAAACATCACGTTCGACCTTATGCATAACCTCATCACCAAATGATTTTGTGCGAGCATCATATAGCTTCTTGGCTTCTGAAACTAAAACTTTGCCAAATGTTTCTGTAGTAGAGTCGAATAATACGTCTAGGGTTGACTCCTCAAATGGGAAGACGCTACGTACTAAATCTTGAAAATCGTCACTAGTTATCATAGGTGATGCCGCTAGGACGCGAGCTTCTTCAGTGATATACATTTTGATTCTCTTGCTAATGTCTGGCTGATTAAGTATTTCACGGCGCATAACATATGTTGCCTTACGATGCCTATTCATGACGTCATCGTATTGAACGATATTTTTACGTTGATCAAAGTTAAATCCTTCGACTTTCTTCTGTGCCGCTTCAAGACTCTTAGAGATAATACGGTTTTCGATAGGAGTCTCGTCATCAACTTTTAGTCTCTCCATGACAGAAGCAATGCGCTCACCACCAAATATTCGCATCAAATCGTCTTCCGTACTAACGAAGAACTGCGTAACGCCCGGATCACCTTGTCGTCCACTGCGACCTCGTAATTGATTATCAATACGACGAGATTCGTGGCGCTCACTTCCGAGTACAAACAACCCACCAAGTTTCTTAACTTCCTCACTAAGCACAATATCTGTACCGCGACCGGCAATGTTAGTAGCCAAAGTAACAGCACCAACTTGGCCTGCACCGGCTACGATCTTAGCTTCACGCTCATTATTCTTTGCGTTTAATACTTGGTGAGGCACCTTAGCTTTGGTGAGCATTCGCCCTAGCTGTTCGTTCTTTTCGATAGAAGCCGTACCTAGCAAAACAGGCTGGCCTTTTGCATTTAAGATCTTTACTTCTTTAACGATTGAGCGGAACTTGGCTGCCTCGCTCTTATATATACGGTCTGGCTTATCGATACGAGTAATTGTTCGGTTTGGCGGAATCTCTACTACATCCAACTTATAGATCTCGTGGAATTCTTCGCTCTCTGTCATAGCCGTACCTGTCATTCCAGCTAATTTGTCGAATAAACGGAAATAATTCTGGAATGTGATGGTCGCAAGAGTCATTGACTCTTCTTGCACTTCGACACCTTCTTTAGCTTCGATACCTTGGTGCAGACCTTCGCTATAACGGCGACCCTTAAGTAGACGACCCGTGTACTCGTCAACAATAACAACTTCACCATCGCTAGTAACTACATAATCTTTGTCGCGCTTAAATATAGCCTGAGCTTTTAGAGCTTGTTCGAGGTGATAAATACTTCGTATGTTTTCTGTTCCGTACAAACTATCTATGCCCAAAATCTTCTGAACGTGCTCTACGCCTTCATCCGTCAACACAACTGAACGCTGCTTTTCATCAACTTCATAATCAGTATCTAGTTTAAGTTGTCGTGCAACTTTAGCGAACTGTAAATATGCGCTACCACTAGTTGCAGCTGGAGCAGAAATAATCAGTGGCGTACGAGCTTCGTCGATTAAAATCGAGTCTACTTCGTCAACAATCGCATAATGCAAATCTCGTTGTCTGAGCTGATCAACTTCTCTAACCATGTTGTCACGCAAATAGTCAAAACCAAATTCATTGTTAGTGCCATAAGTTATATCGGCAGCGTAAGCTTCTTGACGAGTACATGCTCGCAAATGTCTAAAACGTTCGTCGTCATGATCTTTATTTGTGTAACTTGGATCATACATAAATGATTCATCAGCAATAATAACGGCAGTAGAAAGACCTAGAAAATCATATACCTGACCCATCCAACCAGCATCTCGCTGCACAAGATAGTCGTTTACCGAAACAACGTGCACACCCTTGCCTGTTAAGGCGTTCAAATATACTGGCAAAGTAGCAACTAGTGTCTTACCCTCACCGGTCTTCATTTCGGCCACGTTACCTTCGTGCAAAACCATTCCACCAATCAACTGAACGTCAAAGTGTCTTTGGCCGAGCGAACGTGTAGCTGCTTCACGCGTGACAGCAAATGCGTCTGGTAAAATTTTGTCTAAAGTTTCAGTCTCTAGTCTTTTCTTTAGCACATTAGTCTGAGCCTTAAGCTTAGTGTCAGACATTTTTTTGTACTTATCAGCTAAAGCGTTTACTTCAATAACTCGCTTTTTTAATCGCTTAACTGTTTTGGCCTGTGGATCGCCCAAAATGCGTTTAAATACTTTTTTCATAGAAAATAGTGACCTCTCTTAGCAATTCTGTAATTCTAGATATATTGTACCCTATTTATTTATTTCTATATCAGGTAATTTTACCAACGATTTATAGCTGGTTACTATTTCTGCGTATTCGAGCCATAACGTGGCGTCGCAATTTGGAGCTGTCGTGTTTTTCTTTGTATTTTTTGAGTTGATTCTTTAGCTTTGCTTCGACAATATCGACAGCAGCAAACATGTTAACAGTGGTTTCTTTTGTAGTAATAACTTCGTGCGGAAGATGCAATACGACCTCACAGGTAGACTGTTTTTTGTCTTTAGCGTTAGCTTCTTTTAGTCTAATCTCGGCGTGCGCAGATAGCCTGCTGTGCTTTGACATATAGATATCTAGTTTGCCGATTTTCTTATTCACATATTTTCGTAGATCGTCGTTAACTTCAGTGTGGATGGCGATTATTTCTATCTTTTGAATCATAGCTGTTCTTTGCCTCCCATGTAATTTATTAAAACTTCTGGAACTCTAACATGACCATCACTTGTCTGGTAATTTTCGATAATAGCTACCATGCCGCGACCTAAAGCGAGTGCCGTCGCATCATTGGTGTGCACTAACTCAACTTTCGTTTTGTCATCACGACGGAACCTTGTTTGCAACCTTCTGGATTGATAGTCAGTCATATAGTCGGCGGTGTGAGTTTCACGGTATTGATCTTGCGCTGGCAACCATGCTTCAAGATCTACGCCTCGAGCATTTGGCTTGCCAATATCAAAAGTACATTTTAGTAATTTGCGATAAGGTACTTCTAATTGTTCGAGAATATATTCTTGAATAGCTACCATAAACAAATGCTCATCTAGACCTGCTTCTGGGCTAGTAAAGCTTTCCATTTCAAGTTTGTCGAATTGGTGCATGCGGATAATACCTTCCATGTCTTTGCCGTAAGTGCCAGCCTCACGACGAAAGCTTGTCGCGTATCCCAGATAACGAATTGGTAAATCTTTTTCTTCAAATATCTCATTAGCATGCATGCTACCTAACACGTGTTCAGCGCTACCCTGCAGCCATAGCTCTTCGCCTTCAATTTTATAACGATCATCTCTTGGCTCGAGCCTGTCCATAGCTTCGTACATCTCAGTCCTAAGAAGGTGCGGAGGAAGAATCGGAGTAAAAGGCTTACTGGATACTTTAGTGAGCCCTGCATTATCAGCTATTTGGCGCAGAACAGTCTCGTCCGACAATGCGTCCATTAGCCAGCTAATTAGTGCGAACTGAAGCTTCACCATATCACCTTTGATATAAGCGAACCTAGACCCTGTAACTTTAGCGGCTCGTTCTTTATCTAACCAGCCTAGAGTTTCAGCAATTACAGCATGATTTTTAGGCGCAAAATCAAAGGACGAGATTTTACCTTTTTTGTAAACTTCTACGTTTTCATCTTCTGTAGAACCAACCGGTACATCAGACAGTGGCATATTTGGTACTGATTTGAGCAAACTAAAAAATTCAGACTCGACTGTTGCTAGGTCACTCTCTAGTTCGGCGAGCTTTTCTTTAATTACTCTACCACTTTGTATTTGCTCGTCACTTGGCTTTTGACCTTTGCTAGCGTCGCTGATTTCGTTACGCTGCTGACGCAAAGCTTCAACCTGTGTTAGTAGTTTACGCCTCTGCTCATCTTGAGCAAGTAGCGCACTTATATCTACTTTGTAACCTTTTTGTTTTGATTTTTCGGCGACTAGTTCTGCATTATCACGAATAAACTGTATATCAATCATCCTATTAGTATACAACTAATCTGCAATCGAATCATTGTTAAAATTGCGTTATTTCTTAGAATTTTTGCTAGCCCGTGCGTGTAGAGCCTTGTAAGTTTCAGGATGATTAAGAGTTAGCCGAGTTCGTGATTCAGCGTACGAACAGTAATCACAAGGACCGCCCATAGCTGCAGCGCCAACAGCCGGCATCTCACCGTCCATACATTCTTTCATTTTAATAATAGTAGCGTCCACCCAACTATCGTCGCCTGTATATGGAATAACTTTAGTTATAAATTCTAGCTTGTCGTTAAAGCCGTCGAGATCTATACGGGCATTTGTATACACAAAATATCCCACATCACTAACCAGCAAATCATTTTGGCGTAATAACCACTGATAAACTTCCATTTGACGCTTGTAGCTCATCTGCCAATCGGAATCTATAGTAATTTCCTTTGCCTTAGAGGTTGCCTTATAGTCGACTACTATCGCCTGCCCATCCTCGTCTACCCAGACATCGTCAATCGCTCCAAATATATGCAAATTGGTAGGTTTATGTAGCGTCGTCACGCCAGTAAAGTTATAGCGCCATTTATCGAGATCTTTGTGTTGCATCGGCACGGCTTTGATTTGATTATCGGTCATCATTGGGTGAGGTTGACCAAGTGCGCGGTAATGATCAAATTCTTTTTTGTATAATTCGTCGATGGTTTTGTTGATGTTAAATGGCGGCGTGTTTGGTCTTGTGATTTTTAGTCGAGCATCTAGCCAAAAACATCTTGGACACTGCGTAAATAACTCAATTTTGCTACGTGAAAGCTTAAATACCTCTTTTTGACCGGGTACATAGGGCTTGCTGCGTTCACGAAAATAATTATATGCCATTAGACACTATTGTAGCAGTTAATCATTCTAGAAGTGCCACATAAATCTGCAGCCAATTGCGATAAAGTGCGGCGCTTTTATTGTGCAGGGCAATAGATAGACTTGTCTTGTGAAGAGCCTACTGCTTTATAGGCTCGTAAGCAACGTGACACATACCCCGCCCTGTGCGTTCAGTATATTTTTGGTGATAATCTTCGGCTTCGTAGAATTTTGCTAACTTAGTTACTTCTGTGACTATAGGCTCTTTATTTTCAATACTCATACTTATTTGGCTTATATAATCTTCGGCTATTTGGCGCTGATTGTCGTTTGTGTAAAATATTGCAGACCGGTAACTATCTCCAATATCTGGACCCTGACGATTCAGCTGTGTAGGATCATGAATACGAAATAGATGAATTAATAGCTCTTCATAGGTGACGACTTTAGGGTCAAATTCTATAAGAGTAGCCTCTGCATGTCCGGTAGTATGACTACAAACATCTTCGTAACTGGGATTTTCTGTGTGACCACCCGTATAACCTACGGTCGACTTGATAACACCCGGCACTTGGTCGAAATAGTACTGTATTCCCCAAAAACATCCTGCTGCAAAAATTGCTTGTTCCATAAGACTTACTATAGCAAATAATTCAGAGGCTAACAGTAAAAACTAAATTATTCCGTACGAAGGGCTTGAATTGGGTCTAGTTTGGAGGCCTTACGAGCCGGGAAGAATCCGGCTAATACCGCAACAATCATTAGTATTGCAATCAATACTGCTATCTGTTTAACCTGGAATATCAACAGGCTATTTCCGGCTCCAAGGCTAAGTTTTGTAGTGATCCAAGGGTTTAGTGCTGTGCCAACACCAAAAGCTATAACTGAACCCATTATTCCACCCAAGAATCCAATCCATGCGGCTTCGAATCTGAATAATCGGCCAACATCTTTTGCTCGCATTCCAAGAGCTTTCATTAGTCCGATTTCGCGAGTTCGCTGTATAACACTTATGTACATCGTGTTAACAATTCCAAACACTGATGCTATAACAGCTATAGCTCCAAATGCCGCTACGATACCTTGCAGCACTTTGATGATATCAGTCAGAAATTTCTGTGTGTCGGCTGTACTTTGAGCCGTATAACCCATAGCTTTGAGTTTGTCTTGAGCTGCGATTAGGTCGGAGCTATTGTTACCATTCTTAACTTTTACATACACGAAATTATATTTGTGATAATTAGCAGTTCCCTTGGTGGCGATATCATTTAATCTAGAAGCAGCATCAGCACTAATAAACATATATAGCTCCGTACCTGGCTGAGCAGTTGTTGGCTTTTTGATAACGGCAGCTACCGTAAATGGCACTTCAGTGACCGATGTTTGTCCTAGCGACTTTATAGATTCAGCACTCAAGCCTTGTGCAAGAGCCGTCTGAATATCCGTAGCATCAAATGATTTACGTACAGTCAAAGTTATTGATTTACCAATTGCATCTTTTGCATCCTTAAATCCTAAGGCTTCGACGTAGGCTTCTGGTAATAAAATATCATTGCCGCCCAAATTCGATGGTATTCTACCGGATGATAAATCAGGATGCTGAGCAGGATTAAAAGTGCTGGCAACTCCTACATACTTCTTTTGACCAGCCCTTGTCAGGTATGTAAGATTAATCGTTATGCCCTTGCGAAGATTCTCGGTGTAAGGCTCGGCGCTTATTTTTACTATGTCTGAATCACTAAGTTGTTTGAACTGTATGGCTGCATTGGCGCTGCTAAGCCCTTGACCAAAACTTGGGTCATATTCGCGTGGAGTTTCTGAATCGGCTCGACCAAAGACAGTTTTGTCATTGGCTACGATTAGCTCGCTTGGATCAAAATTGTTTTTAATAATATTATCAACAAAATGTTGAGCACCATTACTGGCAGCTAAGGTTAGCGTTAGCGCAAAAGTTCCAACAGCAATAGCTGATGCAGTCAAAATAGTCCGAGCTTTTGCCTGCCTAAGATTACGCCCGCTTCTCTTAATAATATCTCGTGGTTTCATATGACTGCCTTTACTTTTCGAACTCGTTTAACGCTACTTGTAGCTTTTTGTTTTGGAGTTTCGCTATTTTCTACCGAAACTATAGCTCCGTCTTTTAGGGTGATAATGATATTACACTTGGCCGCTAGTTCGTGGTCGTGCGTAACGACAATAAGTGTACTGCCCAATGATTTATTTAATTCAAATAATAGTCTGATTATTTTATCACCGGTCGTGCTGTCTAAGTTTCCTGTTGGTTCGTCAGCAAATATAAGATTCGGCTTCGTAACAATCGCCCTAGCTATTGCTAATCTTTGCTTCTGACCTCCAGACAGATCACCCGCCTTACTATTAATCTTGTCAGTCAACTCCACTCTTTCTAAGGCTTCCTTGATCATAGTGTCGCGTTTCCTGACACCTATACCACCAATTTCTAGAGGCAAAGATACATTTTGATAAACGGTTTGATTGGCCTCAACAAAAAATGCTTGAAATATAAAACCCATTTGCTTGGCGCGGAACTCATCCATTGCCTTTTTCTTTAGCTTATGGAGAGTGTGGCCGCCAATTGTCACAGTGCCTTCGTCTGGACTGTCTAGTCCGCTCATAATATGCATTAAAGTAGACTTCCCTGAGCCGCTCTTACCGATTATGGCAACCGTTGAACCATTTGGTATATTAAAGCTAATATTTTTAAGTGCAACGAACTTGTTTTGTTTTTTGCCGTAGACTTTTGTAAGCTTGTTAACCTCAATCATATGCAGATTATTATATACCAGTTATGCTTCGAAACGTAGTCTTTTAATCAGCCAATCCCGCGGCAATAAACTTAAGAACCAGCCGGCTCTTGGACCCGAGCTCTTATTAATAATTAGCTTATACAAGCTCACAAACAAATTCTTTGGATCTACTGGAGAGGTGCCCTTGAAAGCATATATTGCCTTATGGAACCATTCACCATCAGCATTGGCTGGAGCAGACTCTAGAACGTTAGCTAAAGCTGAGAAATAGTCTTGTTCATCCTGACTAAAGTCCGTTCGCCTCGTTTCAGACTGAACAGTAAACTTAACATCTTCTGGCGCCCACTTATCTAGCCATTCTTGAATAAAACTAAGCTCAGCTACAATTATGTCTTTGTCCGCCCCGACAACATCTGCATGCTCGGTTCGTTTTATGATCGCAAGAGTCGCTTCAACGTTTTTTAGCGCCGCCTGATAACTAGCTACCAAATGTGAGAAAGGCACACGACTCACTGTCCTACTATTAGATCCACGCGTACAAATAAACAAAGTGTGCTTTTCGTCGTCGGTCAAATCAGTCTTAGCACTTAGCGCAGCATACTCATCTACTAATCGGACAGTACCATCAATTTGGTCAAAATATAGTCGTTTTTCTGGCGGAAATGAGAGCACAAAATATCTAAGCACTTCTGGAGGCAGTACCATGACAGCTTCAGAAGCTGCAATACCAGTGCCTTTGCTGGCACTCATTTTTTTAGTATCACCAGCTCGATTAATAAAGTCATAAGGTACTGGAGTTGGTGCAGGAGCTTCGTAAATGACTTTCATAATTTCACGACCAGTCTCAAAAGACCCTCCTGCGCTTGCATGGTCTCTTCCAAAAGGCTCTACTGAGACATTCATTAGCCACCAACGACCCGGCCAATCAAGGCGCCAATCCAACTTAACATTACCGTCACTATAAGCTACCTGTTGGTTAACGCCGCTACTATCTTCGTATGTAATTTGTTTAGATTCTGCGTCTATGCTTATGAATTTACGGTTTTTTAAATATCCGTCTTCCATAATTTGAATTGGTGACCAGTGGTCGTCTAGTTTGCGTCCGGAGATAGTCTCGAGAGTTCTTTTTGCTTCAGGCAGTTTAGATAATACTTTTTCGATAGCTGGCACAAAATAACCTGATCGATACTTTTCATGACTATTAACAACTTCCATTTCAACGCCCAGTACTTCGGCGCTATTTATAAAATCAGATAAGAAAAATTCGGCATAAGACTTGTCGCTGCCGTCAGGCGATGGTATGTCACACAGAGGCTTGCCAAGATATTTTTCGAACTCAGCTGAAATGTTTACTGGAATCTTTCTGAGAGCGTCAAGATCATCGGCGAATTGAATATGTCTAGCCTGACGGCCTCGCCCTCTAATCTCCAAAAGAATAGCATCGCAAGTAATTATCTCTCTTAGATGCCCCATGTGATATGTTCCTGATGGCGATGCACCAGATTCAATCAAAATCTCACCACTTGGGTGCTCGGCAATGATTTGATCTACTAAACTACTCAACCAACGCATAGTTACAACTTTCTAATGTCATGAAACTTGAAGTAATTATACCTCAAACCGTGGTTTTACTTTAGGAGATGTCGGTGATTTTGTAGTTTGTAGTGTCGACTGGGGTGACTATCTCGACATTGTCGCCCAGTGACTTGCCAATAAGCGCTTGTCCTATTGGTGATTCGTCGCTGATTTTGCCATTTAATGGGTCGGCTTCAACTGTTCCAACAACTTGAAACTCTTTAGTTTTGCCATCTTCGCTCTTGAGCTTAACGCTGCTTCCAATCTGGATCTTGCTATCACCTTTTGGTTTTTTGATAACTTCAACAT
>CALREK010000025.1:0-9427 GCA_943355165.1 uncultured Saccharimonas sp. (SeqCode)
ACCGCCGCGCCACTACCTTGTACAATGTCAGCATAAGCATTGATTAAATTATGATTCGAAGACCGGAAGAGCTAGCTGAATCTATTAAAAAATCCGTCAACAGTAGGGCGGTTATATTTTCGCATGTAGTTCTGGCGATGACTATTGCCATACATACTGCAATCGATCCGACATCTTCAAGATTTGAGATTATTCTTGCAGGTATTCTTTGTAGCGCACTTATTCTGCTTATTTTATTCAGAGTTTTTGACATGGCTCGAGTCAACAGCAGGCCTCTCATATATATTGCCTTCTATCAGCTTTTTGTTTTTCTGGGTATTGGCTTTATATCGGCGGCCTCTACGCCGTATGTTATGGGAGTTTATCTCGTGGTGTTTGTCAGCAATCTATATTACGGCGCTAAAGGTGTGTGGTTGACTGTAGCTTGTTTTGGTGTGACCTCAATCGCAAAGTACGTATATCTAACTAGTTCGAACAGCATTGGTACGATTGATAAGCTCAATATAATCGTGGCTTTCTTTGTTTTCGCCGCTATTTGTAGTCTTTATATAAATTATCAGCGAGTGTTCGATTGGGATCGTGAAAAACTCAAGGACACAATCAAAAGCGAGGCGATTGAACAAAAAAGGCTAGTTGCTTTAGTCAATAATATGACTGAAGGAGTGCTTGTTTTAGACGAAAAGCAACAAGTGAGGATGTACAATGCTGCAGCACTGGCCTTATTTGATACTAACGTTAGTCTGATCAATAAGAATGTTGATGATTTTGCAAAGCTAGAAGACGAAAAAGAAGTGTCAGTATCTATGAAAGATTTATTACCAGATGGAAGTAAGCCTGTCGAGCGACACGACATTAAGATTAGGTATGGCGATAATGACGTAGCATCTTTGAGTATTGTCGTTACTCCAATTCGCCCAAATTATGGGTATGATAGTGCGGAGGCTGGTTATGTAGTGACTGTAAGGGACATAACACGCGAGAAGTCACTAGAAGACGAAAGAGACGAGTTTATTTCTGTTATATCTCATGAGTTAAGAACACCTGTTACAGTAGTTGAGGCCGGCGTTTCTAACTCAATATTATTTGCCGAAAAATTAGCCGGTGGTGAAAAAGTTGTTGCATCGCTTAAGACTGCACATGATCAATCGGTATTCCTGGCGACCATGCTTAATGACCTCAGTACTTTTGCTAGAGCAGAAAAGGACTCTTTAGAGATGCTTCTGGAAGATATTAATCCAAGAGAAATAATCAGCAACCTAAAAGATTCCTACCAAACTGGAGCGGTCGAAAAAGGCCTTAAGATTGAATCTGAGATTGATGATTCAACACCAGAAAGCATAGTGTCTAATAGGCTGTATGTGCGTGAAATATTACAGAACTTTATAACCAACTCAATGAAGTATAGCGACAAGGGAGTGATAACTCTTAAGGCCAAAGAACAAGATGGAGGAGTGTTGTTTAGCTTGAGCGACCAGGGGATAGGCATTTCTGTTAGCGACCAAAAGAAAGTCTTTGATAAATTTTTCCGAGCAGAAGATTTTCGAACACGATCATCTAGCGGCACTGGGCTTGGCCTGTATATTACAAAGAAATTGGCGAAACTTCTTGATGCTAAATTAGGCTTAGAGAGCGAAGTAGGTAAGGGCTCGACCTTCTCGATATTTGTACCTAGCAAAAAAACCCTACTCGAAAATAAGAACGAAGAGGCTTCTAAAGAAGAAATTCCTGCCGACAAAGTTTAACAAAACTCAGCTTAAAGTAAGATACAATACAAACAATGATAAAAATAATATACTTATTAGTCACGTTGGCGTTAGTTGTTTTATTGGCAGAAATACTCTGGCACAAAAAAGTTATAAAGGGTGAGTCGGCAAGAAAAGTCGTCCACATAATATCTGGTAGTCTAATCGCCTTTACGCCATATTTTATTACATGGTCGCAGGTACGAATTATTTGTTGGCTGAGTCTAATATTCTTTTTGGTCATCAAGAAAACTAAGCTAATAAAAAGTTGGTATGATATTTCCCGTCTTAGTCTAGGAGAGGTTTTGGCTCCTGCAACAATACTCGTGTTAGCATATTTTGAGCCAGCGATTGTCGTATTTGCGGCAGCGTGCCTTCACGTGGCTTTGGCGGATGGTTTTGCAGCACTAATTGGAGTTAGATTCGGTAAGTCTAATACTTATAAGATTTTGGGTAATTCTAAGTCAATCGCAGGAACTGCAACATTCTTTGTTGTGTCTGTATTGATCATGATGGGCGTAATAATATTTGGAGGAGCGGACATTTCCATTTCTTTAGGTGCCCTATTATTAGTCTCGTCATCAACAACTCTAGTTGAAAATTTAGCGTTTTCTAGCCTAGATAATACGTTAATTATACTAACAGTAGTTGGACTTTTTAAAGTTCTTAATATTGCCTAGTTAGTTTTTAGTGCTTTGGATTTTGTCCATGAACCGTGCGCCCTTAGAGCGTTGAAGATCACTACTACGTCAACAAATTCTTGCACAATAGCTCCGTAGATTGGCTTAAAGTAGCCTGTCGAGAATATCAACATCAGCACAAGACTCATTCCGATTCCAATTAGAATACTTTGTTTAGCGATAAAGAATGTGCGCTTGGCTATTCGTACTCCTGTCGCTACTTGGCTGATACTATCCATCATTATGACCACATCTGCTGATTCGCTGGCTGCAGTTGACCCTCGAGCCCCAAGAGCTATGCCTACATCTGAAGCTGCTAGTACTGGAGCGTCATTGACTCCATCGCCTACAAATCCTACTGGTCTAATTGTGACCGATTCTACTGCAGCGATCTTGTCTGCGGGCAATGCTTCGTAGACCACTTTACTTATGCTAAAGTGCTCCGCCACAGCCATAGCAGTAACCTTGTTATCGCCTGTTACCATCATTATATTCTTTACTCCTAAATGATGTAGTTCGTCTAGTGTTGATTGTGCTTCAGGTCGCATTTCGTCGGTAAATGTTATGACGCCGGCTAGTTCGCCATCTATAGCAACATAAGCGGCTGTTTGATCAATTTTTGATCTAGTAAAACTTGCAGGTATGTTTACACTGTTTTTTTCCATTAAGATATAACGACCGACAAGCACATCTTTTCCACCGATATTTGCTTCTAGCCCTTCGCCGCTAAATTCGCGGACTTTCTTGGCTTTTGATATTTTTGCTTTACTAGATTCTGCTCTTTCGATTATTGCTTTAGCAAGAATATGCGTAGAGCTTCGTTCGATTGAAGCCGCTAAGCCTATGACTTGTTCTTTAGTATGTTTGCCAAAAGTCATGATTTGATCTACGACAGGCTGCCCTTTTGTGAGTGTTCCTGTTTTATCGAAGGCAATTGTTTTGATTGCGGCTAAGCGCTCCATGGCAGAGCCGGTCTTTATGATAATTCCGTGTTTGGCAGCTCGGCTCATTCCGCTGATAAGAGCTATAGGTGCACTTAGTATGAGTGGGCAGGGAGTCGCCACAACTATAACTTCAAGAAACCTGATAGGGTCGCCACTAATGGCCCAAGCTCCGCCGGCTATTACAAATGAAACTACTGTAAAAGGAATGCTATAGCGATCTGTGAGTCTTACAAAAGGTGCTTTGCTGGCAGATGCCGATTTTACGAGCTTGATGATTTGCTGGTACTGGCTATCTTCAGCAGAGTGTAGCGCTTTGACTGTTACTGCGCCTTCGATATTTACTGAACCGCTTAGTAACTCTTCTCCGCTTTTTTTGCTAACAGGCAAACTTTCGCCAGTTAAGCTAGACTCGTCAAAGCTAGATAATCCCTCGATTATTACTGCATCTACAGGCACGACTTCGCCAGGTTTTATAATTAATTTATCACCCATCACAACTAGTTCAACCTTTATGTCTACTACTTTTCGTCCACGCAGAACGTGGGCAATTAATGGGGCGCGGTTTAGTAGGGCGGTTAATTCTGTCTTGGCTCTACGTTGTGCATAATCTTCTAACGAGACTCCACTAGTCAGCATTAGGATAATAATCATTCCAGCCCAGTATTCTTTGAGTAGGACTGAAGTTATTATTGCTACGGCTGCTAGGATGTCGACGCCGTAGGTGCCGTCACGCAAATCTCTTACCATGTTCCATAGTAGTGGAATAACATTTAGGGTGGCGCTAGAAATCAAGACTATATGGGCTGCCGTATGAAGTCCGCTTAGGTCCAACGGCAGAGCTATTAAAAACGACAGAACAACAAAGCCCAGTTGTCTATATATGTTAAAAAACTTTATTAAGCCTACAAGTCTTTTGCGAATCATTTACAGTCTCCTATGTAATTTGGTCTAACAGATTATTTGCTACCTATAATTATAACAAATAATCATAGCAAGCCATTGCCGACTTGCTACAATGTGTATATATGACTGCCAGAACTCACGATTTAGCGGCTATTACGGCACTTGGGTTGTTGCTGATTGTTTACCCAATTGGCGATATAAATTTAGCAACTGCATTAGTGGCTTTGGTGGCTAATCAAATCGGTGGAATCACTCCAGACATTGATCAACCGACTGCGCCCTTGTGGCATAATTTGCCAGTAGGCAGATTTTTTGGCAAGATTGTCGGTAAAAGTCTGGGTGGCCATCGTTTTTTAACACACTCGCTCTTGGGTGTTGCTCTTTTTGGTGGACTCAGCAGGCTCTTCCTTAATTTTATTCATCCACTGATGCCCCATGTTCAGATAAATCTTGTTTGGTGGGCGTTTTTGGTCGGTATGTTGTCGCACTTGATTATGGATACTTTTACAAAAGAAGGAGTACCTTGGCTACTGCCTATACCTATAAGGTTCGGCTTTCCTCCACTACGAAAATTACGAATTACTACTGGTAAAAGTATCGAAAAGCTACTTTTCTTGGCAATATTAGCGATAGATATATGGTATTGCACAGCGAATTATCAGCATATTTTGACAATATTTAGACGAATTGTGGCACATAACTAGTTGTCGCTAAATTGCCGCAATGTAGAGCAAAAGTGAGGTTGCTATAATATTTTGTATAGTGAGCTTGTATGATGTTATATTTTGACAGTAACGACTATCTTAACTGGGGGTAATTATGAAAGCAGCACTGATTAACAATTATGGTCACGCAGATGCGGTTAAAGTGCAAGAAATAGCTAAACCAGTACCCGGCAATGGACAGGTCTTAGTTGAAGTTCATGCCAGCAGTATTAATCCGTTTGATTCCATGGTGCGCGAGGGTTTCTTAAAAGACACGATTCCACTCAATTTTCCTGTCACCCTTGGAGGTGATATTTCTGGAATTATTTCAGAAATTGGCGAGGGAGTTAGTGATTTTAAAATTGGCGATAAAGTTTACGGTCAGGCTAATGTTGTTGGCGGAGCTAGCGGTGCTTTTGCCGAATTTGCATCAACAAAGTCTAGTCAAGTCGGCAAGATGCCAAATAATTTAAGTTACACCGATTCTGCGGCCATCGTTATGACTGGCCTAAGCGCCTATCAAGTTATTTATGAACATATGAACTTACGAGCCGGCCAGACAATTTTGATCCATGGTGGCGCAGGTGGAATTGGATCTGTTGCAATACAAATGGCTAAACATCTTGGTGCGCACGTTATTACGACTGCATCAGGCGAGGGGATAAAGTTTGTTAAGGATCTTGGAGCTGACGAGGTTATTGATTATAGATCACAGAAATTCGAAGATTTAGTTACAGGTGTGGATGCTGTATTCGATACGGTTGGTGGCGAAACATATGATAAATCATTTGGTGTGATTAAAAAGGGTGGAGTGATTGTTTCTATGACGACCCAGCCTAATAAGGATTTGTCAGAAAAGTTTGGCGTGAGCGCAATCTACCAGTCGACTCATACTTCGACCGAGCAGTTAGGTGAGCTTGCTAAATTAGTTAATGAAGGCGTAGTGAACGTGCGGGTTGATAAGGTGTTTACTCTTGATCAGATTAAACAGGCTTTTGAGGTGCGGGAAAGCGGCTCCGTAAAAGGTAAGCTAGCGATTAAGATAAAAGATTAATAATCTTAAAATTAAAAAGCCCCACGTTGCCGTGAGACGTTTTATTTGGGGCGAGCTATGGGATACCTAAGGTGAAATTAATCTAGCCGCCCGCTTCGTTGAAGCTGGGGGCTAAGACTAATTATTGATTCCCACGACTAACGCTCCGACAAGTCGGATCGTGTCGTGTAAGTCTATGCCAGGAACATGCCCATATTAAAAAAGCCTCACTACGTGTGAGACTTTGTTAATATGGGGCGAGCTATGGGGATTGAACCCACGACCTCCGGAACCACAACCCGGCGCTCTAACCAACTGAGCTAAGCCCGCCTCGTCAACATGTAATTGTATGGTTTCTGTACCGTCGGCAAAACAAGTTTGACCAACAGTACTAGAAGCCATACAAAGCTGCTTCCTCTAAAATCCGAGAATCCTCTCTCGAATTTTATAAAGACAATTACAATCTGAACAGGGGTCATTATACGTCTTTTGGCTACAAAAGTAAACCGCCGTTTAAGAGATGCTGTTACCGATTTCACAGTAACTAATACTTGTCGGTCTATAGACCTAACCCAGAAGTGCTGCAGGTCTGTTATCATGTAATCAGATCATCAATAAATAATTATTTTTGGCATCATGCCAGAACAGATAGCTACCAGCCAATGAGCAAACACAAAGATTTATCGATAGAGCAGAATTACGATCAAAAGGAATGGGACAAGCTAGTACTTAATTTTAGCGATAGGGCGCATTATATGCAGTCCAGTAGTTGGGGTGAGTCAAAGGCTAAGAATCTTTGGCCTTACTTGCGATTTATAGCCAGCTCAAAACAAACTAAAATAGCTATTCAATTATTTACAAGAATCGTGCCAGGACTTGGTAGGCTGTATTACGCTCCTGAAGTAAGCGGAATTGACTCAAAATTAGTCCCTGAAATAACAAAAGAGATTAAGTCTAAATACAAGAACGGGCTGGCTTTTAAGTTGGAGCTCTATCAGGATTACTCCAAGAGTTTGATAGATTCATTTATTGCTAATGGATGGGTTGTCGGGAATTCTGTTCAGCCTAGGGATACAGTTATAGTGGATTTGAATGGCACCGAGGATGAAGTTTTTGCGAGAATGAAAAAACGCGCCAGATACGAGACGCGAGTCGCTCAGCGTAATAATGTAAAAGTGGAAAAACTCGAAGTAACACAGGAGCGTCTGGACAAATTAATGTCGTTAATTGATGTTACAGCAGAAAGGTCCGGAGCCTTTTTTCGTAATCGCACCTACGCGAATAATTATCAAAAGACTTTCGCTAAATATGGTCAGGGTAATTTATATTTCGCTTGGCACGACAAGGACTTATTGGCTGCAGCCTATGTAATTAATTTTGGTAAATCTGCTTGGTATAAAGACGGCGGTTCTGTAAGACTGAAGTCAAACTTTATGGCTCCAAGATTATTGCAATGGGAGATTATGAGAGATTTACAAAAAACGGGTGTCGTTAGGTATGACCTTTCTGGTATTCCAGCTACTGATGAGCTAGAGACGAGTTCGATGAAAGGTTTGCACACTTTTAAGACTGGGTTCTGCGAAGAGACGTCGAAACTAATGCCAGCTTTAGAGTTGCCGTTAAGTATGAGATATAAATTTTGGCCAAAATTAGAACGGCAATTCTTAAGGCTCTACTCAGGACTTAAGAAGGATTTCTGGTATTAGTCTAGAGGTTTTTAGCACGGAACTTTAAGATCGATTGCTAACATATCTAATAAAAAAGCCCCACTCTAGGTGAGGCGTTTTTATTGGTACACCCGGAGGGATTCGACCTACCTTTGGCAGGCCCGAAACTACATCTTTCAAAACAAGTTTTGAAGAGTAGGTTTCCTTGCGACATGCTCCCAGCATGCCTCACCCCGACCTTTTGGCCAAGGTGTAAGAATCCCCCGAGTGTCTGCCAATTTTAAAACCCCAGACAAGCTGGGGCTCTAAAATTGGTACACCCGGAGGGATTCGAACCCCCGACCTGTGGGATAGAAGCCCATTGCTCTATCCAGCTGAGCTACGGGTGCGTACCGACTATTACGATATCGTAGTAGTCATTATTACCTGTTCTCGCATTGCGAGATTATTGGTGCGGGTAGAGGGAATCGAACCCACGTCTCAAGTTTGGAAAACTTGCATACTAACCGTTGTACTACACCCGCTGACTAGTGTAACAGGGGTGATTATAGCATATTTTAGCAGTATATTCCAAATATATATTTAGCGACGAACTCTTTAAAAACTGCTTTGGTTTAGATTTCGTGTAGTACGGTAATGTGTGCGCCCAATGTGTTTAAGCGTTCGGCTAAATCTTCGTAGCCTCTGTTGATCGTGTAGACGTTTCTTAATACGGAAGTGCCTTTGCCTGCAAGCATACCTATCAATAAAATCACTGCAGGACGAATACCGCTAGGAGCCATGATGTCGGCAGATCGCCAACGAGTCGGTCCGTTAATAAATACGCGGTGAGGGTCGGCGAGTTCTAGGTCGACGCCAATTTTCTTGATCTCGGTGTACATCAATGCCCGGTCTTCGTATATCCAGTCGTGTATTAGGGTTCGACCCTTGGCAACTGCTGCTATCGGTACAAAATAGGGTAGGTGGTCAATATTGAGGCCAGGGTATACGCTAGGGTGGATTTTTTCTTGGGGAGCCGTTAGTTTGCCGTGATGTTTGTGTATTTTGATATCTACAAGATCAGTTTTACCGTTATTGGCTTTGTATGTTGGAGTGATGTCGTATCGCACGCCCATTTTCTCTAATTTAAGTAATTCTAGTTCTAGGAAATCTATCGGTGATCTTTTTATAGTTATTGATGAGTCGGTAGTAACTGCTGCAGCAATAAATGTCATAGCTTCTACTGGGTCTTCGCTAGGTGAGTATGAAACATTTTTTTTGATTTCTTTGACACCAGTTACACGCAAAACTGAGCTGCCGATACCGTCGATTTTGACTCCAAGTTTTTGCAAGAAGAAGCATAAATCTTGGACCATGTAGTTGGCACTGGCCATTTTAATTACTGTTTCCTGCTCTATACAGGCCGCCGCCATCAGGATGTTTTCTGTTGTTGTGTCGCCTGATTCATATAGTACTATTGGTCTTTTGGCAGGGTGTTTCTTGACCTCGATTATATAATGACCGCTTTTAGTTAAGACATTAACACCAAGTTCTTCGAGTGCATATAGATGAGGCAGTACAGTTCTTTTACCGAGCTCGCAGCCACCTGCGTAAGGTATTTTGAACTCTTTCATTAGATGCATCAGAGGCCCTATTAGCATAATTACGCTGCGAGTTTTACGAGCAGCTGTTTTGTCCATCTTTTCTATATTAATTTTTGCAGGGGGCTTAATTTCTAAATCATTTCCAGGTAGCCACTTAATCTGCATGCCGAT
>CALREK010000026.1:0-8139 GCA_943355165.1 uncultured Saccharimonas sp. (SeqCode)
AGGTTATTGCTCTTTGCTTGAATGTAGGGCTGAAGGGTGGCATTCTCAACTTGCTGATACAACAAGAAGAAAACTGTCATGCCTAGTGCGAGTCCGGTAGAAGCGAATAAGCAAAATAGAACTACTATTACAGCGGCTAAGGTATTGCCAATAAGAGGGATCAAGCCAAATATAAAGACAATTCCCGCTAGAGCAATCGGATTAATTGATACTCCAGCTAAAGAGCTCCCTACGATTAACGCGATAACAGAAAACAAAGACGCAATTCCGGCAATCAAAACCTGACCATTCACATAACTAGTTACGACTCGGTACATTCTCATTGCAACTTTTTTGCGCTTTTCTTGTTCGTCTTTAGGCTGCATAAGTAGTAATTGCCCCAACCACTGCGGAGCTTCGACTAGAAGCATAAAGGTAAGAACTAACACTGTAATAATAGCTATAAGCGTCCCACCGATTCTACCTGCCGTACTAATTAATGGGCCCGATATATTACTTAGTCTAGCGCTATAACGATGACTGATCTCAGTGAGCTGATCGTCAATCTTGTACTGATGTATCGCCCTACCTAATGCAGAATCTTGATTTCGGAATTGTTCGATAGTTTTTGGTAAGTTCTTTGCAAAATCTGAAGTCTGCTTAACTAGCGACGGCACCACCAAAAACAAAAATCCGACAAGAATCACCATAACAAGCGCGTACGCCATACCGACGGCAGCTGATCGGCTTTTAACCTTTAATTTACTACTAATCCAACCAACAGCTGGATTTAGAGCTATAGCCAAAAAAACCGATACACCAATTAGAGTAAGCTGACTTTCTATGCTCGACAATAAATTAATACCTACTATAGTTACAACAACAAATACGATTACCCGAAGGATTGAATCGTTAGTAATGTTGATGTTTGTCGTGTGTTTTCGTGAGTTAAATAGTTTCATATACCTTTCATTATTATGCTAATGGGTTCGTTTTGCAATCGAAGACTTGTATATTTCCATAACCTGGGCTCCAACTACATTAATATCATACTGCTTGACGGCTGTTTTTTGCCATGATTTGGCGCTTTTTCTAGCTCTACTATTAACAATGAAATGCTTGAGTGTATTAGCAAATTCATCAACTTTTTGTGGCGAGAATAAGTGACTAGGCCTAGCATTAAGAATTGAAGCGTAGCCGATGTTATTACCGCCCAGTACAACCTCACTACCGGCTGCCATGGCTTCTATCAACACTATTCCAAAACATTCCCCGCCAAGAGAAGGGAATACGGCAATATGGGCACTCGCTAAATAATCAGGTTTATCTGCTTCGTTTACAAAGCCAACAAAATGTATGACTGCACTGAGGCGATTGTCGCGTACATAATCTTTCAGTTCGCTATCAAGCGGTCCTTTACCACAAATAATAACCCTAACATTCATAAGTTGATGTTTGTCGTGAAGAATCTTAATGGCTTGGAGTAAGTATGTACAGCCCTTTCTTTCTACAAGACGCCCTAAATAGACTATATTGATCTTCCCATCGTTATATTTGTCGATCATTTTACCCTTACCATAAAGAGCAGAGTCAACTGTATTTGGAATCATAACGGGCTTTACTCGGAATGAAGATTTCGCATAGTCAAATGCTGGCCATGATGCTCCTATGACAGCATCAAAACGACGAAGATTACGCTTCAGATACAACCCTAAAGCCCTACCTGCAACATTGTGTAGTAAGTTGAAGGGCACGATATGAAAACTTCCTATAACCGCCGTTTTTTGCGATACATTCGATACGACAAAACCAGCCATTAACGGGCTGTAGGGCATCTGAACATGAATAATGTCAAACTGTTCGTCGTTTAGTAACTTAACAATCTTACTCTTATCGGCCTTTAGTGGCATAGACATGCGATTCTTATTAAATCTAACGGCTATGTTTTTGCTCAGGCTATGGATGTTTGGAATATCTACGCGGTGAGTCTCGCCAACTAGGTAGTGGACGTTGTGGCCCTGTTTGGCCAGCCAACTCCCTAAAGTAATAATATATTGTTGAACGCCGTCCGTTTTGTCTAATGAATCGTCTAAAACAAAACCGATTTTCACTTTTGGCTCGCTATTTTGTTGTAAAGCTCTAAATATTTATCGACAACAAATTTATAGTCAAACTGCTTAACATACTCACTACTCCAATCAAGCCAAAGCCTACGTACTGCCTCGTCATTCAATAAATAGCCTAATCTGTCAGCGAATTCAGATATTCTAGTTGGGTCTACAATAGATAATTGGCCCGTATCTTGCATTACACCCTTATAGCCCTCGTTATTACCGGCAACCGTAACGACCCCCATAGCCATAGCTTCTAAGAGCACAATACCAAAACTCTCTCCGTAAAGAGCAGGCGAGCAAAACAAGTCAGCCTTAGCAAATAACGCTAACTTCTGCTTGTCTGTAACAAATCCAAGAAATTCAACCCTCTTGATGTTTTTATGTTTAACCCAATCTTCTAGCTTCTCACGATCAGACCCGTCGCCAGCAATAATTAACTTCACCTTGTCATCTTTTTCTGACAGCTTAGCGAATGCTCGTATTAAGTACTTCACGCCTTTACGTTTTTCTAGGCGACCAACATATAGGATGTTTTTAGTTTTTCTACTACTTGAACCTGAGTTTTTAACTTTAGAATACTTATCGAGGTTAATGCCATTTGGAATGATACTGACGTGACGGCCAGTTCTTTCACGAACAAAATCTGCCGCAACTTCTGATACCGCTGTAATCTCTGTCAAATTACTAAATATTGAGCGGGAGTAGGGGATACGAAAGGCCTCAATAGTCCAAGACATTGGCGTATCGGGGTGAATAGCGTGGAAAGTTGCGACGATAGGGCACCTAGCCTTACTTATCACTTGAGCTCCCATAAATGGGACTTCTGGTTCGTGAACATGTAGGATATCGAAATTTTCGTTTAAAAGAATTTCGTCAATCGTATCGCGGCCAAAGCTGGCTCCTAGTTCTAGAGTCGTCTTAATCGGGGTCTTAACTTTAGCTGAGTTTCCAGCAAAAATTACGTCTTTTGGTGCAATTGTCTTAACGCTTAATGGACGAGGAGTTAATATCTTGACTTCATATCCGCGTTTTCGTAATTCTTCGGCCTGAGCAAGAACGTGCTCTTGCACGCCGCCCCCACGAAAAATATCATACGGACATACTATGCCAATTTTCATCTTACATTTATTTTAACATATTGTTCACGAACGGTTGGTCTATTTGACAACTATGAGGTCTTAGAGAGAATTTTTCTTAATTCATTTGGCATTAGAACACCTGATGCTTTTTTGTCGGCTAAAATGCTAGGCGCATGGCTTTTCATGTTTATTGGAATACCCTTAAAACTGCTAAATACCACTTTCATATGCTGTTCTATGATCTGATAATCAAAATAATTATCGTTTTTTGAATAAATATGAAGAACAGGAATATTAACTGGCGTCTTGCAGTTGTCTAGATGCAAAAAACCATTGCTAGTAGCCATATGGGTTCGGACATCATTATCATTCCATAACTTTATTTCTAGATCCATCAATGCTTTTTCTTGCACTGGATCATTCTTAGTTTCAGCAAATTTATGCTTGGCATTATGTGTGTGCTTGTAGGCAAGCCTAAGAACTGTAGCGTTCAAAAAGACCTTCTTAAAAACTGATGGCGTGACCGGTACAGACAGAATCTTCGTCAACGTTCGATACATAGCCATTCTTGGACGTGTGAAGGTAAAATCATCCTCATGAACAAAGCCAACTGCGCTAATAAGCAGCTCAACTTTATTCGTTAATTCTGGATGTCGCTGAAGCATTCTAGTCGCAACTACAAAGCCGTAAGAAATGCCAATAATAGTAATTTTGCGTTGTTTGAATTTCAATTTAATAAAAGAGGCTAGGTAGTCGGCGTAAGCATCTATCGTCGGCTTGCTACCAATCTTATAGAAACTATCCATACCACCAAAACCTGGCAAATCAGGCATAGTTACAGAGCCGTAAGTATTAAAATTCTGCACGAGTCCCCACCAACGCTCAAGCAGGGCGTGGTGACCATAAACTAGCAACATTTCTCTGCCGTTCTTTTTTGGTGATGGCATGTGCATCATTCGTCCACGGAGGCCATTCATATTTAATGGCACTATATAGTCTGAAGGTAGAATTTCTTTTTTGTTAGTCATAATCTTATATAAAATTACGCTAAAATCGACTAACTTGCAATCTAAGTTCTTAACATACTTCCCAGTCATGCTAATAATCGTTTATAGTAATGATATGGCAAAACATAACTTCATAGGCATTGGTCTTGTAGCTATAACTGTAATAGCTAGTCTTTCCTGGGGTCATATTAAGCACCCGACAGTTGCCTCAATCACTAAAACTGTAGGTATTACTAATGTAGTGTCGGGGCAAGAAGTTAAATCATCCTTTAAGGAAAGTTACTCTACGACTGACCCGAACAGCATATGGGTTATCGCTAACAAGAAGCTTGCTTTACCCAACGGATTCGTGCCTTCCGACCTAGTAGTACCAAACGTAATTTTACGTCTAGATAAGACTAGCGAGCAGATGCAGGTTCGATTAGTTATAAAAGCCGATATGGAGGCTATGTTTGCAGCAGCCAAAAAAGAGGGGCACAGTTTAATGCTGAGCAGTGGCTACCGTTCAGTAGCTTACCAAAAATCACTCTACGAAGGCTATGTGGCTACTCAAGGCCTTGCTTCAGCTGATCGTTCCAGCGCAAGACCAGGCCACAGTGAGCACCAAACAGGACTAGCATTTGATGTCGAACCATCCGACAAACGCTGTGAGCTCGAACAGTGTTTTGGCGACACACCAGAGGGCAAGTGGATAGCAGAATACGCCGCTAACTACGGTTTTATTATCCGTTACGGAAAAGACCAGGAGCAGTTAACTGGTTACGAATATGAGCCATGGCACCTGCGCTATGTCGGCAAAAACTTAGCTAGCGAATTAGTTAATACCAATAAAACTCTTGAGCAATACTTCAACATTCAGCCCGCACTAAAATACTAGAAGACGATCTTGAGCATTACTATTGCAATTTATTGCTTTTTATGCTATTATTACCTTATATAAATTTTGGAGAAATTATGTCAGACAAGAATAACGGAAAACTAGTAGGCGAACAAGTTAAGTTTATTGGCGATATTGCCGAAAAAACTAAAGCGAGTCGCAGAAATAAGATTATATTTAACCTAGGAGCATTTGCCAGCGTAGCAACATTAGTCGCTGCCGAAATAACTAACAATAACTCCACCGCAGAAGTATCAACAGCCGCCGGCATTGTAGCGTGGGGCATGGGTCGTATTTCAGCAGCAAATGAGCGCCGATCAGCCCGACAAGGAATTGAAGTTAGAGAAATATTTAACGAAACAGTATCAAACCTCCCAGTGGGTCAACAGGATTTTGCTAAAGGTATTTTAGGACAGCAAGATATATTAAATAGCTTGCCATTGTTAGATAGAGACAAGGGCGACCCTACATTGTCTCCACGCGCAGGCAGTGTGATAGTGACCCCAGACCTTAGCGCTAGACTTTTTAGCGTCGGGCTAGACGCGCTTTAATAGAAATATTAAATCGTTTTTAAACTTTGAATAGGTAGCTGAATATACTGATTCAGTAGTTTGGTTATGCGGGCTTTTTGCTCAGCAACAGTCGTTTTTAGTTGCTGAGACACGAGCAAAGCATCGTTAGTGTTTTCTAAAAGATATAGATTGTGATTGCGTCTTGCCAGTAAGGTTTGAGCGGCAGCTTCTGAAGCCGACCAATCATAATGCATATAAATTGGCAGATAACTAACGCTCGATATTAGTTTTGTACTAGTATCGATATCGATAAAAGCTAGTCCACTAAACAACGACTCGACTTCTAGCTGTGCATTCAAGAAGTTTCCTAGAGAATACCAAACATAGGTCGAGCGTCCGTTCTGCCCGGTCAGCTTTTTAACAGGTTCTAGCGAGTGGGGACCATGACCAAAAATTATGTCAGCGCCGTTATCAGCCAAAAATTGACTATCGGATGCCTGCTCTGCATTTATCCCGCTAGAGTACTCCGTACCCCAACGCATACTAACTATAATAATGTCAGAGTTCTTGCGAGCTTCAATTAGCTGAGCTTTTGCAGTAATCTGATTAAACATATTAACGCCGTAACTTGTCATGTTCTTGGTATTACTATAAGTAACATATGACAAAAACGAGAACTTAACACCTTTTACAGTAAAGTAATTTATCTTTTGCTGTTCGGAATTAGACCTATTTGCGCCAGCTACAGCCAGTATATTTGGCTGCTTATCCCATTCACCGCGCTGAGCATCAATAACTGACTGCCCCTTATCGTTACTATGATTGGTCCCGATATTTATTAAGTTACAGCCTAGTCCAGCCATGTCTCTCGTGAATTCAAAAGGTGCATTAAATATAGGATAGCCAGAAATACCAAATTTAGTACCGCCAACTGGAGTCGCTTGGTTGCAAAAACGAACATCTGCCTTGGCAAATATTGGCGCCATGTTAGACATCATTCCAGAATAATCATAACTACCATTAGACTTTTTGGCTTCCTGATTAATAGAGTCGTGAGGAATAAAATCGCCAGTAGCAATTATTCTAATATTGTCAGATTTACTGCTCATGAGCGGGTCGGTATATTTTTTCGTATTATCAGATGCTACGACAGAAGGTTTTTGACTATGAGGTTTTAATAGCTTATATGCGCCGCCGCCAAATATCACAGTCAAAAGCAGGGCAAGGAAAACAGTTGTTTTGCTACTCATATGGATTTTAGTATACGTGACTTAAGCGCCACTGAATACTAGGTCCGTAAGAATTTGATTTTGAATTTATTTCTGTAGAGGACCGATCAATTTTGGAAGACGCGCTTATATTACCAAGCCTAAAGCCTTTTGGTTGTGAATAAGACAAACTATCAGGGCTAGGAACGATACGAAGATTCTCTCCCCCCCAGGCAAACACCCTGACATCACTAGACGCTATAGCCTGATTAGTGGAACCCCAAGGGAAGGTATAGTCAGCAATAACTTGTCCAGATTTAATTAAATCAACAAAACTGAAACCTTGATAAACACTTGATAAAAGGGGCAAGGAGTCGGCAACGGACTGCCCGAGTGATGGAGCTGCCATAATTGCGCCAACGACTATTTGGCTATGTCCATTTTTGAAATCATGTCGAGTGGCGAACAAATAACAACCACCGGCTTCGCTAGTGTGCCCAGTTTTGATTCCAATAATTTCTGACTGGCCAAGAATTGGATTGGTATTTGTAATACGGCCAGCCACAGGGACGACAGCCTCTTGTTGAGATACTATTTCTGCCAAAACTGGATCCTTAAGCGCCACTACCGCCAATTTCACTAAATCACTAGCAGTACTCACTGTTAAAGGCGAAAATCCACTAGCGTCAGCAACATGAGTTTTTGACATATTTAATTGTGCTACTAGGCTGTTAGCATAAATATTATAAGCATCAAGTGACCCAAAGGCCCATCTAGCTAAAGTTTCTGCGATATTATTGGCAGAAGGCAAGAGCAATGCTTGAAGCGCTTGATACTCAGTAATTTCCTCGCCCTTTATAACATTTACAAGAGAGCCGTCGTGTGATGCATAATAATTGTAGCTTTCAACATCTTCGTCCGTAATAGTTATAACGGGGCCAGACTGACCTTTAGCTAGAGGCTTCTTTTTGAGTACAGCTAATGCAGTGATGACTTTAGCAACACTTGCGGTAGGTAGGGGCTTTTGGTCGCTAGATTCATCTAACAATCCATAATCAAGAGTTCCTATTGCAGATTGACCATAATTTGGCCATTTGACTACAGGTTTTTTGCCTGCGACACTAGCGATAGCAACAACTTTTGCACTGGCTTGTGGTAACGGCCTTTGATAAGCAAAATATATCACCCCAGTCAGCGCAACAATAACGAGCAGTGCAACAAAACCACGTCTAGCAATACGCCTTCTTTTAACTTGTCGTTTGCGTATGGCATAGATTCTTTTAGTGTCAACTACTCGCATAATACAATCTTAGTATAGCTAATAGGTCACATAAACAGCCTATATACTTGAGAAATTATCACT
>CALREK010000027.1:0-8089 GCA_943355165.1 uncultured Saccharimonas sp. (SeqCode)
CGCTATGAGGCTGAGCCAAACATAGGCGCGCTCGCCGTATGCATAGTCCTTCCATTTGCCGATCTTTTTGTACTGTAACCACATGTTGACAGCAAAAGTATTGAACAGTAAGAACGTTAACAAAAAGCCGAGCTTGGCGTACCACGGTATAGAATCGGCTATATTGCTAGTACTTGCCCAGAAGTATATGCCACCGATTATCCAAGGTACGATGCCAGCAATAATACCTATATTAAACGGGAACCATGATGTTTTCTTGGTTAGTTGATTGTAGCGTTCCATTTCTAGGCCCCAAATATTCATAAGGAAATTAAGAGTAAATACAAATACTACGCTTGGCAACTCGTTTAATCCACCCATCATAAGTAGGACGGTAATCATCAGTGATGAACTGATGGAGTATTCCAGCCAGCGCATAGGGTTTATGCCTTTTTTGATATTGGCTTCATAGCGGCGATAGTACATTGGTGAGGCTACGAAAAGATGAAAAAAGGCTGCAACTAGCAGAAATAGTGGACCAACAACTGCTATAGGTATATCAACAAGTATCTTGGTCGCAAAAGTGAAGTCACCATCAGGAGCCACATCAAAAAAGCGAGTAATAATAGGTATCTTGAGCGAGTAGTTCAAAATTATGAGCATTATCGTCGCCTGCAAAAGATGCACGGAACCCATAATTGTATTAAATCGTCGAAGTTTTTTGGCCTGGTTGTTTTTAAAAATCATATAAATAAATTATAGCATAAGCACAATACCGTCAAACCCTTCTTGCCACTTTTGATTCGGCAAAAGGCCACGATCTCGGAACTAGGCCCGCTCTATTACTTTGGGAGGGCGGGCCGTCAAACAATCCTCGGCTGATAGTTGTCAGTTTGACGAGACATGTATCAGGAAGCAGCCAAGCCCCACCTAAGCCCAAGGATGCCCGCTGGAGGCGGGCTATTTATATTATTGTTGGGTTTATCCCAAATCAGGGGTAAAATACTTGTAATGGGACTTATTGATAATAGAAATTCAAATACTCTCCACGGGGATCTTTTTAGCAACCAAAAATAACAAATTATATGCGTACATATACTAGCTTTAATCTGGAGGATAAAAATGTTTGAAACTACTTTTAAGAATATAGATGATAGATTGCATAAAGACGCTGGCTGTAGCAGTGAGCTGGATTATGTAGAGCAGTCATCTTGGATACTATTCTTGAAGTATTTGTCAGAACTAGAGAAAGACAAAGCAGACGAAGCATTGCTGCAAGGTCGTGAATATCAACAGATACTTGCTACAGAATATCAATGGGATACTTGGGCTTGCCCAAAAAACAGCAGTGGCGTACTAGACCATAACAAAGCAAGTACAGGCGACGACCTTATTGATTTCGTTAATCAAAAATTATTCCCTTACCTAAAAAAACTTAGTGCCGACCACGATGACCAAAAAACTATCCACGGTAAAATAAGTATTATATTTGCCGAACTACGCAACAAGTTGCAGAGTGGCTATACCTTAAGAGATGTATTGAACGAAGTAGACCAGCTTAAATTCCGTAGCAACAAAGATAAACACGAAATGTCCCATCTTTACGAAACAAAGATTAAAAATATGGGCAATGCGGGCCGAAACGGTGGCGAGTATTACACCCCACGCCCACTTATTAGGGCTATGGTACAAGTTACTAATCCTCAGGTTGGTGAAACGGTTTATGACGGCGCTGTAGGTTCTGCTGGTTTCTTGTGCGAGGCATTTGAGTTTATGAAAACCAAAGAATTAACTGCTAAAGACCTAGAAACACTGCAATTAAAGACATTTTATGGCAAAGAACTAAAATCGCTTGCCTACATAATTGGCACAATGAATATGATCTTGCACGGTATAGAGTCGCCAAACCTTTTGCATACCAATACCCTTGCAGAAAACATAAATGATATTCAAGAAAAAGATCGTTACGATGTCGTGCTTGCAAACCCACCATTCGGCGGTAAAATTCGTGCAGAAATACAACAAAACTTCCCGATTAAGACAGGTGAAACAGCATACTTGTTTTTACAGCATTTTATAAAAACCTTGCGTACTGGTGGTCGTGGTTCAATCGTTATCAAAAATACTTTTTTAAGTAATACAGACAACGCATCAATTAGCCTACGCAAATTACTACTAGAAAGCTGTAACCTTCACACTATTCTGGATATGCCAGGGGGTACATTTTTAGGTGCTGGAGTTAAAACAGTTGTATTGTTTTTTGATAAGGGCGAACCCACTAAAGATATTTGGTATTACCAGTTAGACCCGAGCCGTAATATGGGCAAGACCAATCCGTTAAACGACAAAGATATGGCAGACTTCATTAACCTGCAAAAGACAAAAACCGTTAGTGAAAAATCTTGGACTGTATCAATAGATAGCATAAATCAAACTAGCTTTGCACTTGGGGTAAGTAATCCGAACACGGTTGAAGAAGCCATTGAGCTAAACCCAAGAGAAATCTTGTCAGAAATAAAAAAACTTGATCGCATAGCTTCTTCTATTTACGAACTTAATCTGGATAAAGAGATAAAGAATCGAGCTGAAACTGGTTTACCTAGAGACTGGGTAATGAAAACGGTTGGTGATGTATGCGATAAAGCATCTTCAAATATTTCTCAAAATCAGCTAGGCATGGAAACGGGTAATTACCCAATTTTTGGGGCAAGTGGGCTGATAAAAAATATTAGCTTCTATCAAAGAGATAAACCATACCTTTCTATTGTTAAAGACGGATCGGGCTATGGAAGAATAACGAAGATGGATGCAAACACGTCAGTGATAGGTACATTACAGTACATATTGCCTAAAGACGGTATTGATTTAGACTACTTATACTACAATTTAATTTCAATCGATTTTAAGAAATATGTAGCCGGTGCTGCGATACCTCATATATATTTCAAAGATTACAGTAAAGAACCATTCTTATGGATGCCACTAACAGAGCAGAGACGCATAGTGGCAATTATTCAGAAAACTTTTAATGCAATATCGGACGCAGAAGACAGTACCCGCCAAAAAATTTTTAAGTTAGATGATTTAAAAAAATCTGTTTTGCAGAAAGCATTTAATGGAGAGTATAGTGCATATGCTGGTGAGGATAATGGATGAACGAAGCTGAAACACGAGCAGAACTAATTGACCCTTTATTGCGTGAGGCTGGCTGGGGTGTAGTAGAAGGTTCGAAGATTCTACGCGAGCATCACATTACCAAGGGTCGAATAATGACTGGTGGTTTGCGTGCTAAACCAGAAATTGCAGACTACATACTGGTATATAACAACCAAAAAATAGCTGTAATTGAGGCAAAAAAAGCTGACGACCCCCATACAGAGGGATTAACTCAGGCAAAAGCTTATGCAAAAACATTACACATAGAAAATACTTACTGTACCAACGGTAAACAGATATACCACGTCAATATGGCCACAGGGCACGAAACAGATGTAGATAGATACCCTACACCTGACGAATTGTGGGGTATGGTTGGTGCCAATAAGAACGACTGGCACGCTAAGTTTAATTCAATTGCCCCTGCCGGTACTTTCGGTATGCGTTACTATCAAGAAATTGCAGTAAATAAAGCATTAGATGCCATCGCTACCGACAAAAAACGTATCTTGCTCACACTTGCAACCGGTACAGGCAAAACTGCTATTGCGTTTCAGATTGCTTGGAAATTATTCAATGCTAGGTGGAACGTGAGTAAAGATGGCAACCGAAGGCCAAGAATTCTGTTTTTGGCAGACCGCAATATATTAGCAGACCAAGCATTCAATACTTTTAGTAGTTTTGATGAAAATGCATTAGTTAGGATTAGCCCATTAGACATTCGTAGGCGTGGTTCTGTACCTACAAACGGAAGTATATTTTTTACGATATTCCAGACCTTTATGAGTGGCCCAAACGATACCCCATACTTTGGCGAATATCCGCAAGATTTCTTTGATTTAGTAATAATAGACGAGTGCCATCGGGGCGGTGCAAATGATGAGAGTAATTGGCGTTCAATTATGGAACATTTCTCATCGGCAGTACAGATTGGGCTTACCGCTACTCCTAAACGACAAGATAATATTGATACGTACAGATACTTTGGCGACCCACTATATGAATATTCTCTTAAGCAAGGCATAAACGACGGCTTCTTAACACCTTTTAAGGTTCGCAAGTTTAAAACAAATCTAGATGAATATACCTATGACCCAGACGATGATATTGTGGAAGGCGAAATTGAAGAAGGCCATACTTATACAGAAGGCGATTTCAATAGAACAATAGTAATAAAAGAGCGTGAGTTAAAGCGTGTTAATTTGTTTATGAACGAAATTAACCAAAATGAAAAGACATTGGTATTTTGTGCTAATCAGCCTCATGCATTGCTTATACGAGACCTTATAAACCAAGTTAAAACTAGTGGTAATCCCAATTACTGCGAAAGAGTTACTGCTGATGATGGAGAACGTGGCGAACAATTTTTACGAGAGTTTCAGGATAACGAAAAACTTATCCCTACGATATTAACAACCTCGCAAAAACTGTCTACTGGTGTTGATGCTAGAAATATACGAAATATTGTACTAATGCGACCAATTAACTCGATGATAGAGTTCAAGCAAATTATTGGCAGAGGCACTCGGCTATATGATGGCAAAGATTTCTTTACCATTTACGACTTTGTAGATGCTAGCAGTAAATTCCAGGACGAGGGTTGGGATGGGCCGCCTATAGACAACACCAATCCGAATCCAAGACCCCCGATAATCGAGGATCCGTACCCTGGTGGGGTAGAAGAGCCAGAACCGCCCTATGGAACGCCCGAGCCGCCTGAACCAAAAACCAAGCTTAGTATAAAGCTTGCTGATGGTAAGTATCGTCAAATAGTCCATGCTGCTACATCGTATTTTTATGACAGCTCAGGATCACCCATATCCGTGCAGCAGTTTATTGAAAAGCTATATGGTGATATGCCACAGTTGTTTAAAGACGAACATGAATTAAGAGAAATATGGGCAAACCCAACAACCCGTAAATCATTAGTTACGAGATTAGCCGAATTGGGTTATGGAATTGCCGAACTCGAATCAGTTCAAAAAATTATTGATGCAGAAAACAGTGATCTGTTTGATGTACTGGCCTATATTTCATTCCTTACGCCATTAACATCAAGACAAGAACGTGTTGTTAAGACAAAAGAATTTATTTATCAAGGTTTGAATGAAAGCGAAGTTGAATTTCTGAACTTCGTCCTTAGTAAATATGAGGTCCGTGGCTCAGATGAGCTAGACGAAGATAAGTTACCGAGTTTACTGAACCTTAAATACCATTCTATCGACGATGCAGTTCAAAAATTAGGTGGTGCTCAAAAAATTCGTGATCAGTTCTTTGCTTTTCAAAAAATCCTATTTACAAAAGCTTAGCTTCATTTGTCTTGTTTTGTGAATAAAAAATGAATTAATGGCTTAAGCACTACGCTTTGTTAACTTTGGGAGTTATATTTTTTATATAAATCTAGAAAGTATACCAGTGAGTCCAATACTTAAAATAGCTAAAGTTGATCGACCGCGTGAGCGACTTATCGCAAAGGGAAGAGAGGCATTGAGCGAGCTTGAACTTTTGCAAATAATTATAGGTAGTGGTGTTAAGGGCGCAAGTGCTACCAAAATTGCTCAACAAATATTGACTCTTATGGAGCAGGGTCAAACCACTCTAGAATTTGATAAACTTGTTAAAATTAAGGGGATTAATACGGCAACTGCGACCAGATTAATTGCCAGCCTAGAGATAGCAAAACGGTTCGCAATTAGTAATATTAAAGTTAAAAGTGTTGAAGATGTTGTGCCGTTACTTTCCGGTATTAGTAACAAGAAACAAGAACACTTCGTAGCAATAACTCTTGATGGCTCGAATCGTATTATCCAAAAACGCACCATTAGTATTGGTACTCTAAGTGCCAGCCTCGTACATCCGCGTGAAGTCTATGCTAACGCAATAACTGACCGTGCTGCCAGTATCATAGTTGCGCACAATCACCCTGGAGGTAGTCTTGAACCAAGCAAAGCCGACACAGAAGTCACTAAAAGGCTACGAGAATGCGGAGTGCTGTTAGGTATACGCCTCCTTGATCATTTAATAGTTACATACGACGACTATGTAGTTATTACTTGAAGGTCTATTATTATATCCATGAACATTTATTTGGACATTGATGGGGTTTTGATTGCTCATGAAAACTGCTGAGCCGGTTATGCTGATTAGTTTTTGATTCATATTTTCATATTCATGCATGAGTCTTCTTGGTTGCGTTTACTTCACCCAATATTGTTTGATGACGAATTATCTCAATACTAGTGGCTTAGAGAAAGGACTATACTGTAAACATGGTTACATCTGATACTTTGACTTGGCAAGAGACCATGAATACTGTTACGGTCGATTGCTGTATGGATATTCGCATACACCCGTCAAAAGATAGCAAAACTATTTTGTTACTTATTCCCGGGGTTGATGGGAGTGTTGATGGATTTGAAAATAAATATGTGACTATTGCGGAGGCGAATCAAAAGAAGCATTGTGTTGCAGTCGTAAGGATTAGTAATCCATTCATATCCTCATTTCATTGGGAAAGTAATGTTCGGCATATTCTCGACTACATCGAAGTAAATAAAAAAGAAGTATGCGGCAACGAAACATATGATTTGTATATTCAGGCGCATTCGGCCGGTGCATCGGTAGCAGCGGTGATAGCGTATAAATATGATGCTATAAAAAGACTACTTCTAATCAATATTGCCATGGGTTTAAATACTGCCGGAATTATCGAAGGCATAAAACGATTCAGCGGTGAAGTGACGCTCCTAATTGGCGACAAAGACCCATCATTACAATCAGCTAAACAAATACAATTTTCGGAAACTAGCCAAAATGCGCAAATTGTAATTGCCAAAAACGCCGATCATGATTTTTCCGGCGACTCGTTCCCGATATTCCTCGAGGCCGCCAACAAATATCTTTTTAAAGGGAGCTCATGAATATCTATTTGGATATTGATGGGGTTTAGTGTTGATTACGGTTCGGTTGGGTAAACGGTGCTATTATGAACTAGGTTAAGAACCTTGAAGAAAATAGAAATGTAATATGGTTATATGAAAGCGAGGGACTAAATGAGCGATATTAACTTCTGCCCACATTGCGGACACGACTTAGCGATGTATCAAAATAACGACTTCGTTAATGCAGATAATACTGTGGATGAAAATCTTTTAATAGCTGTAAAATGCGTAATAGAGGCCAATAAAGCGTCGACATCACTGCTTCAAAGAAAGATGAGGATCGGTTATGGTATGGCAGCGCGTTTGATAGAGACGATGGAAGAACGGGGCTATATAGGGCCTGCTATTGACTCTAAGCCACGAGAAGTCCTAATAGTCAGCATTGATCAAATGTAATGGTATGAATATTTACCTAGATATTGACGGAGTGATAGTCGCGAATGATAATAACGCAGCAAATCACGCCAGTGAGTTTATAGAACACGTCCTAACTAGGTTCCCAGATACGACCTATTGGCTAACAACTCATTGTCAAGGTGACGCTAGTCGACCTATTAAGGACATTGGCCACTTGTTTGATGCAAAAACCATTGATTATATGAAGATGATAAAGCCAACAACCTGGCTAGAGTCACCCAACAAAACATCGGCCATAGATTTTAGCCAACCCTTTTTATGGTTCGATGATGATTGTTTTTACGGTGAGAAACAAGAGTTACTCAAGAACAATGCATTAGATAATTGGATAGAAGTTGACTTAAGCAAAGACCCAGACCAACTGCTAAAATTCATAACCAGTTTTCCAATTGCTTCTGAAATGGCGCAAGAAGGGTTATAAAAAATAGCCCGCCTCCAGCGGGCATCCATGGTCTTATGTGGGGCCTGGGCGCGACCCGAAATAGATTCCTACAAAAAGACAACAAACTACTCCCCGAGGACTGTTTGAAGTCCGATAGGACAAGTTCCGGAGGGCGTGTTGTCCTTTTTGTTAGGAAGCTATATCGAGTTGTGGC
>CALREK010000028.1:0-7925 GCA_943355165.1 uncultured Saccharimonas sp. (SeqCode)
GCTATTACAACTCAAATTAAGATGCTAGCTATTGTTGAGCAGAATATCCTTCAATAAAGGAAATGTTGAATATTTAGGATCTGTTTCTTCGCTAAAATGTTTTTGACCAGGTATTACCTTTAGCTCTCCACCTAATTCATTAGATAAATATTCTGCATGATCTAGAGGGCAGTAAGGATCATTGTCAGAATGTATGAATACAAAACTTTTGCTTCGTTGTTTAATTTTTGAAAAATCAAACGGCTTTACAAATAATCCACTTAAATTTGGCCAACCTAAATCATCCTTAAACGAACCTATCAATATGCTTTGCTTTACTACTGTGCTTTCGGGAAATGCTTGTAATAAGCCCAGAATTTCAACAGCACCGGATGAATGCCCAATTAATACCGTTTCGTATTAGTAAATTTTTTAAAGGAGTAATTATGGAAAATAAGAAAACAGGAATAATTGTCGGGGTTATCGCGTTAACAATAATCGGCGGTGGACTGCTATTGACAATGAACAGCAACAATACTGATAAAAAAGAGACGGCAAGCCAGTCGCAAGAACTGACCACCCCAACTGATATCGTGTCACTTGCCTCGGATACACCTAGCCTGTCGACTCTCGTAACTGCTGTCAAAGCAGCGGAATTAGTTGTCACATTACAAGGCGAAGGTCCATTTACAGTTTTTGCGCCAACAAATACGGCATTTGGAGCTTTGCCTGCCGGTACGCTTGATACCTTACTAAAGCCTGAAAACATTGAACAGCTTAAATCAATCCTCACCTATCATGTCGTTTCAGGTAAAGTAATGGCATCAGATCTGAGTGACGGTCAAGTAATCACTACAGTTCAAGGTGGTAAGCTTACTGTTTCCATCATGGATGGCAAAGTCTACTTAACAGATGTTAAGGGGAATAAAGTAATGGTCGAAAAAGCTGATGTAAATGCAAACAACGGAGTTGTGCATGTAATCAGTGGCGTATTATTGCCTAGCTAGTTAATACTAAAGTAATAATAAATAGCCCGGCATTCGAGACCGGGCTATTTTAATTTTGCCAAAGACCGGGCGGCTATCGTAAGCCTAATTGTGATCGTACTCAAGAATGAAATGATTCTACGGAATCAAGCTATCTATTTAGCTCGCACACCATTTGGCTGGATGACCCACCATAGACCGCCATGCGTACTAATATTGTGGCACTCTACTTCACCTGGCTTCTCGTGGGCGTAATAATATAATGGATGACCATTGTAGACAACTTGGGTCGTACCGTCAGTGCGTTTAGTAGTTCCAAGCAATCTACTATTCACATCAAGAGCTGGAATCGGCGCGCCATCTGTGAGCACGGGTGGCCACTCTTTAGCACAGTCACCATAACATTTGGCCACTGATGAATCTTCTAGCTGCCAAATGTAAATAGCCTGCCCCCTATTATCAAAAAGCATCGGGCCATATTTGCTATCACCTGTTTTAATAATTGTTCCAGCGGCAGTCTCTTTATTTTCTGCCGGAGACTGGACTTGAGACTGCGCTACGTTGACAACTTTATCAGCAGTAGATTGATTACTGTCACCTTTAGTTCGGAATACGAAATAGCTAGCAATTGAAATTCCAATTACAATCACAAGCGCCATCCATACCAAAACAGAAGCTTTTTTTCTTATGACTTTCATCAGTACATTATAGCAAAAAACGCACACGCACCTTTAAGAATAACTTTATAGGAGGGCCAGTGTAGACGCTATTACAACTATTATTCGTTACGCTTCTTCCAACGAGTCAAAACTATCTTCAAAGTCTTTGTACCATTTTTGTTGATCTTCAGGACTTAGTGCCATCATTTCGTCCATAGCTTTTTTATGTGCTTCATCACCAGCTTGTATTTTTTGCATTACGTGATTTCTGCTATTTTCACCCATTTCTGCAGATGTTTCACCGTTTATTACTTCGTCACACGCACCACCTAGATTATTACACGTTGCTTTCTTCATAATTATTTATTCCCCTTCAAAAACATTATACATCAAAAAACAGAGGCAATTACCTCTGTTTTAAGCATAAGCTTGTTGGATGGCCGTATGTATCGCTGTTGCAACTTTAATTAAGCGATACGGGGCAGGTCTTTCTGAAGAATCTGGTAGCGTAAAGGCTGTCCAGATATGAATCGTTTGATTTCCTCTACTGCCAAAGTTCCCATTAGCTGTTGCTCATTACCCCTAGACCCTGCAATGTGGGGCGTAATAAGTACGTTATCGAGTTTTCTAAGCGGACTTTCTGCTGAAAGCGGCTCATTTGGGTCAGTTACATCTATGACGACCTCTATGTTCTTTTGAGGGGTAATTTCTGCCAACGCTTCGTAGTCTACTATCGTACCCCTAGCAGTATTTATGAAGAAACTGCCGTCTTTCATAAGCTGAAATTGCTCCCGCCCAAGCAGGTTTTGAGTTTCGGGTAGCTTTGGTGCGTGAACACTAACCACATCAGCCCAAGAAACAAGTTCGTTCAGCTCCATTTTTGTTACGCCTAATTTTTCTGCTTCTTCAAGGGATAAATAAGGGTCGTAAACAGCAACTTTAACGTTATACGAACCAAGTAATCTAATCACCTCTCGCCCGACATAAGAAGCCCCTATTAAGCCAACATTCAGACCATTGAAACCGACAGGTTGATCTCTAAGCTTAAGGAAATTATCTTTATTGTCGTCAGCATATAGCTTAGCGGCGTGTCTCACGTTCTTTGCCAAAAAAACCATTGCTGACACGGTGTATTCAGCGACTGCTATTGCATTAGCTGCTGCAGCTGCGATTATTTTTATATCCTGTTCCCAAAACTCATCGGTAACAATTTTTTTAATAGTCCCCGCAGCGTAAGCAACCATTTTGAGATTCGGCATTGTGTCCAAGAACACTTTATCAAACTTTGGGCTGCCCCAACTTGCTAGAACAATGTCAGTATCACTACTGGGTGTACCTTGAATTGGCTTCCAACTTATAACATCACAGATTTCGTTAAGCTCATCCCTTGCTTGCTTGTTAAATAAAGTGTCTACAAGGTTTGGTGTCATCAGTAAACATACTTTTGGTTTGTAGTTCATTATCCTGAGTATAGCAACAAAAAACTCCTCAACATAGAGGAGTTTAAGCATAAGCGTATTGGAGGACACCGTAGAGCTTATCGCAGCCGAAATCAGCTATGGTAAAAATCTTCCTTTTTATCTTCGGGTTCGTCAAGTGAGTTGTAATCTATAAGGATTTCTTCTCCTGCCGGAATGTAACTTGTGGCATAGTAGCCATCACTGCGTTGCTCTGCATTAGGATTGCCCGAGTGATTAAGGTACCAAATAGTCTCAATGTTCTCAAAGTCTGCAGGACAGAGGTATTGGCCATCATCTCGAGCTATGCAGTAAGATAGGAACTTCACCGGTATATCATTCTCAGATCGTACTATACCGATAGTAGTATTTTTTGGCTTGAACGCTAGGTAGGCTCCTGGTTCTATGTCGTGAGTAGTAAATACGCCTAGTCCAGAGGCAGGAATTCCAGATGCCTTTAATACAAATGATTCTGAAGTAGTGGGCATAGTCTAATGTTAGCATAAAAATTCTTAAAAATAGAGAAGCTTAAGTTGATCGGTATTGGAGGGCCAGAGCTCAATATTTTAGCATCATTATATGATGAATTTTTACGCTGGCGTGAGTTACTAAGGAATGAGCTTCTAATGAACTCGTGTCGAGCAAGCTAGCTACTCCGACCATTTGCCCCCATATTTACTGGTCGACAGCAGCTTTTCTATATCAGTACTGATTTCTTTGATATCTTCTTCATCAAGTGGCTTGAAGTTATCATAGAATCCAGTCTCACGGTGTGGTAATTGAACTGCGTCGCCATACTTCTGAATAGTTGCCGTTGTCGCCCTTCCATAGATTTGCATGTGCAACGTCGGGCCTTCGGGCTTAAATACACCCCAATTGCCCATGTCTTGATAATTCACAATACCAATATCTACGCCACGTCGCGACATTGCTGATTTTAGAGCTTCGCCAACAACCATAGATAATTTCATGTATTCAATTGCTAAACTTGATGAAAGTTGGGTTCGGTCTCTTACTGGCTCTGTCGGGAATATATAAATATGACCACCCTCGGACCTATCTATGAATGGACGAGCAGCAGCTTGGATCTCAAAATTAGGAAATTTAATAATAGGTATATTCATGTATGAAAGTATATCAAACAAAAAGACTCCTCGGATAGGAAGTCTTTCATATTGCTTATGCTTGGCGGACCACGGTAGACGCTATTGCAACTATTTTGCAGGTCGCAAAGAGTTCTTCTTTTTGAGTATGTCGAACCGTACGATCCCACCTAGGACGGATGCAAGTATAAAGACTTCGGCTATCACACCAGCCTGTGACCCAACAGCTAGATTATATGTAAACCATAAAGGACGAGGTATAAGCATTATGAAACGAATGGCTCGTGGGCTAGTTTGCCATACTGCAACTGCTCCAGCGATCTGCGCCAGTACTGGGAGTAGACTAACTGCGTTCCTGACAGTCAACACTGCCGCCACTATATAAAGACCAATGAAAACATACAGCCATAATTTGCTCTTTGCCCAATCAACCTTCTCTTTTTGAAAGGAAACGTATACGATACCGGCTTCAATGGCATTCATTGCAGCACCGGTCCAGGCACGAAGAAGGCTGTAGTGAACGACGAATAGTAAAACACCCATTAGCATTAACAATAGAATGTGGACGCGTTTACTTTTCTGAAACGACAGTATTACGAAAAATAAAGCTAAGTAGCCCATTCCTTGAGTTATTATTTGGTGCATTGGTTTATTGTATCAAGAAACTGAGACAAATTTCTTCTGCTTTAAGCATAAGCGTATTGGAGGGCCACTGTAGAGGCTGTTACAGCTAAAATTAAATCAAACCGTGAGATTCTAACAATTCAGTTTGCTTGGCAAGAAGTAGGATAGCAACAACAAAGCGAGGATCACGTAGTTGATAATTTACTGCGAAATCATACAGCTCATCCCAGGTATGTTCTTTTACCTGACCTATATTCTCCAGTTTTGCCTCAACCCAGGGTGCTCGTTTACCTTGTTCGAGCCCTGAACCTATAAAGTAATCAACATGAGTACTAGGAAAATCAGTTTCTATGCTGGCAAACTTTTCAAGCTTTGTCGGAATAATACCTGTTTCTTCTTCGCATTCTCGTGCGGCAGCTTGCTCAGTAGTTTCATTACCTTCAATCATACCGCCGGGGCAGCTCCAGAGCCACCTGTCTTTATCGGTCTTCTTGTCTTCAATTAGGATAACTTTGCCGTTTCTGACGAGAATGGTTGTAGCAGCTGGTGGCATCTGCATACCCCAACCATGTTCTGAGCGAGTAAGCCGAATAGTGCCATCATTGTAGACTTCCTTGAATTCTTCCATTATCTAATTGTAGCAAAAGAGGGTAGAACTAAATAACAGATACGAACTAGTGCCGAGAAACCAATGGTGTTTGGTTCGGAACTAATTCATATCTGTTACGTATCTTTGGAGGTCCTTAGTCTTGTCCATCGCAACTATAATTCAAGGTAGTAGTTCTTTAAGAGAGCTATACATTATAGAAATAGCACAAGACAAAAGTAGTTAAAAAGTCAACTGAGACATCATGCTTAAGTCTATTGCAGAAAACATAACATATAGTTAGAATAAGTTTAATGAAGAAAGATCAAATATCCAAAAAAATTAATCAAAAAGGATTCGCTCATATTGGTTTATTGCTGTTAGCTATTATTATCATAGGTGTAGTAGGTTTTGCTGCATCTCGGGTATTAAATAGTAACTCAGATGACAATAATAAAAATCAAAGTGCAAATTCACAGCCTGTTAGAAGTGACAATCAACAAGATGTTCCTGAGTGCACTCCTGTAGACAAATCAAAAACTGTTTTCACAGACCTGCCGTTTGATACTAGTCAGATCAAGGTTGTCACATTAGGTAAAGAAACAAACGATCCACGCTTTGTGTATCCTTGGGTAAAAACCGACACGACAGACAGGACGAACATATATGCACCAGCTGATGGAACGCTGTTTGTGATTCGACATAAAGTATTCGAACTTAACGGAGAAAAAGGGAACGATTATGATATCTTTTTCGAGGTAGACTGCCAGACAGTATATCGCTTTAATCACATTACTCATCCACGAGACGACATTAAAGCAGCTTATCCTGCGGGTGATTTGCCTAGTGGTGACTACGCCAACGGTGGCTTAGATATACCGGATCGAGTAAAGCCAAAAACTGCCGTTTCAGTAAAGGCTGGCGAGTCAATTGGCTATACCACAGGTACGCCAGGTGCACACAACTTTGATTTTGCGATTGGCGTTGCTGAAAATAAAGAGTCCGAAAAATTAACTGTATGTCCGTTTAATGTCTTTGATGAACCTAATAAGAGCAAACTACTCGCCCTGCTTGGGCCGAAGCGTACCTACACTCCAGAACCCGGCTACCCTTGTGATGTAGAGTCAAAACAGTTCTAAATTATAGAATATAAACTAATCACTGGCTACTTATTGCTACTAACAATTACTGTGGTATTTATATTTGATAACACCAAACAAGACTAGAACTAAATAACAGATATCAATTAGTGACAATAAAACTGTGGTGCTGCTATTGGAACTAACTGGTATCTGTTTTGGTATCTTTGGAGGTCCAGGTGGGACAGCGTCGGGCTACGCGCCGGCTAACCCACGAATCGTGGGTTCAAATCTACTGGCTCCAAATTTAAAACCCCTCGTGCGAGGGGCTCTAAATTTGGAGGGCCATCGTAGAGCTAATTGCAACTAAATTTCAACAAACTCTTCTGGACTAGCTGATCTAATTTTTTTAACAGCCCAATCAACGGCTTTTGGGATTGTGTCTATTTTAGGTTCAAATCCATCAAGTTTATTTATCTCCACCCATTGATAATCGCTGTATTCATCATTGATAATTATTTCACCTTTTACAAAAATTGCTGGTATGTGGGGAAGTATCATACTATTGCCATCATTCTTCCTAAAGAGAACATTATATGTTTCATTGGGCAATATGTTCACTTTGGTGTTTACTCCTATCTCTTCATCCTTTTCGCGTTTTATCCCAGATATAATACTCTTATCTGTCGTTTCCATTTTACCGCCAATTAACGAATAGACACCATCATAATCTGCCTCTCCTTTACGCCTAGCTAATAGAACTTTCTTTAAATCTGATGAAAAAACTACTATTTTTTGGCAATACTGGAACATCAAATTTGGTTTCATAGTTATATGATATCAAAAAAAGAGACTATTCATCTCTGTTTATAAGCATAAGCGTATTGGAGGGCCAGGTGGGACAGCGTCGGGCTACGCGCCGGCTAACCCACGATTCGTGGGTTCAAATCTACTGGCTCCAAATTTAAAACCCCTCTTGCGAGGGGCTCTAAATTTGGAGGGCCAGGTGGGACTTGAACCCACGACATTCTGCTTAAGAGGCAGACGCTCTAACCAGCTGAGCTACTGGCCCTTGTGTATCTTATTCATATGTTAATGTCGTTGTTCTATTTGAGCTTTTCTCGATACAGCTGTCTAGAGCGTGGACGCTAATATTATTTTAAAGTTGTATACAACTTATGGCCAGCTGAGCTACTGGCCCTTATATATGTTGTTAATTGTTGGTGCGTGAAAGTGATCTACCGGCTACTAAAAAATTAAAACCAACAGATGCACTTTATCAAATTACCTCTGTTTTTGCAACAGTCTCTGCCTTGGATGCCAAATAAAAAACCCAGATGAACTGGGTGTTTTATTTGGTGCGCCCGGACAGTTAGCGCACATCAATCAAGGCGCCCGCTTCGCTGGGGCCTATTACTGATGACCGAACCACCGACTTTCGCCAGCTAAAGC
>CALREK010000029.1:0-7849 GCA_943355165.1 uncultured Saccharimonas sp. (SeqCode)
ACAAAATATTCCGGCATTCGTCTAATTAAGTCACTACCAAAAGAGTGATAAGTATTTATGCTAACATCATAGGCTGTCTGGCCGATTAGATTGGTTAATCTTTTACGTAGTGTAGCCGTAGCTGAATCGGTAAAAGTCAAACAAAGAATATTCTGGGGCAATGTGTCGGTCTTCTGTAGAATATTGGCTACCCGCATGCTTAGCAGCTGCGTTTTGCCCGTACCTGGACCTGCTATGACCAGTACAGGGCCTTCAATTTGGTCGACTGCTAATTTTTGGGCTTCGTTTAGCTTGCTGTATTCTTTTGCGAATCTAGTCATTACTATATTGTAGACTAGTTGGAGATATAGTCACCCACATTACATCGCTGGTCTTCCGACACTATTTATTATTTGCTGCGTTGCAAACAGAACAAGTTTCTTCGTAATGTTCGCTGTTCGTCCAAAGACTGAAGGCCTTCCTGTATCCCATGATATCTGCATAGCCAATTAGATCGGCGACTGATCTTAGAGCTCCACCTATAAATCCACCAAAAGATAGATTCTTCCATGTTATGATTGCCTGCTTTGGGCTGATAGGTATCGCATAAATTGGGCTAGCCTGTTTAAAAGGCTTAAATTCCTTGCCAGCTAATAATCTTTTGATGCCGTGGCTGACGTATTTTGCTTGCACTATGGCGGTCTGAGCCATGCCACTAAATTTCGTGGCTGCATTATCGCCAACTACAAATACAAATTTATCTACGCACATATAATCGTCAACAATAACCTTATTCTTTTTGTCTAGCATGAATTGGTCGGCATTGTTCTGGAAAAAAGGATTATTTGATATGCCCGCTGTCCAGACTACAGTTTGAGTTTCTATGGTGCGGTCTTCTAGTATTAGGCCTTCTTGAGTTTCTGACTTAACTCGACTTTTCACAGAGACTTTAACACCAATTTGCTTTAGTCTTTTTAGGGCGATATTGGCTGCATTTTCTGACAATGATGGCAAAATTCTGTCTGCTGCTTCAACGATTTCGATCGTCACCTTATTTTTTTTGACCTTATGGAGCCGAGCGATCTTCTTGATATATGCACCCAGAGCAGATCCTAGTTCAACTCCTGTTGGGCCTGCGCCGACGATTACATAATTGTCGTCTGTGCGTTTATCGTCTATGAGCTGCTCGTGCAAATGTTGTTTCAGTTTTTCTACTTCTTTGGCTGATTTTATACTGTAGCTGTATCTGTCTAAGCCTTCTGCTCCAAAATAATTAGTAACTACCCCAAGCGCAAGAACGCAGTAGTCATAATGAATGGTATCGCCGTTATCTAATGAAATTGATTTTTTGGCACGATCAATTTTATCTGCTTTGGCTAAAATGAATTTGGTTCTAGGAGTCGTGCTTATTAGATCTTTAACAGGCATAGAAGATTCGCGCTTTAAACCTCCAGTAGCTGTGTGATAAAGCGCTGGTGTGTAGCGAAATTCTGTATCGTTTGATATTAAGATAATCTCCGCGTCTTCAACGTCCCTAAGGTCTCGTATGACAGAAATGCCAGCAAATCCTCCTCCAATAACGACAATTTTTTTCATAGTTAGTACTATTGTACATTATGTTTTGTGATTTTAGCTAACAACGGTTAAGCTTTATATATAATATAGATAAAAATAAATAGTATGGCCCAGGAGAAAGGTTATGAGCAATCAACAATCCAGCTTGAAAGATGATCTACATAAGATAATTAAAGGCGAGGTGGAAGATACTCCTGAAATTATTGAATTCTATAGCCACGACGCAAGTATGCTAGAAATGAAGCCAGAGTTAGTTGTATCTCCTATGGACAGTGATGATATAAAAAATCTTATAAAATATGTCACAACAAATAAAAAGTCTAACCCCAACCTGTCAATAACTGCAAGAAGCGGAGGCAGTTGTATGGTTGGTGGGCCAATCAATGATTCGATAATTGTCGATTTCACTAAGCATTTTAATAAAACTCACGAAGTAAGTAGCACTAGCGCTAGAGTTGATCCCGGAGTATATTATCGTGATTTTGAACCAGAAACTCTTAAGCATGGGGCTTTAATGCCTAGCTTCCCTGCCTCGCGTGAGCTATGTACTGTCGGCGGCATGGTTTCCAATAACTCTGGTGGCGAAATGTCACTGCGCTATGGTAAAACAATTAATTTTGTCGACGAACTTAAAGCAGTTATGGTAGATGGAAATGAGTATACATTTGGGCCGTTGAATAGGAAGCAGCTAGACGATAAGTTTAAACTAAAAGGTTTTGAGGGTGAAATATACCGTAAGACATACGAACTCGTTAATAATCATTACGATGCAATCAAAGCAGCCAAGCCGCATGTCAGCAAAAACTCTATGGGTTATAATTTGTGGGATGTGTGGGACCGTGAAAAAGAAATATTTGATATGTCTAAGTTGCTTGTCGGGTCACAAGGCGCTCTTGGGCTTATAACAGACATAAAATTTAGGCTACAGCCCGTTGAAAAGTTTACCGGAGTTTTGGTGTGTTTCATGAAGAACACCAATGGACTAGGTGAAGTCATTAATGATGTAATGAAGAACAAGCCTATTAGTTTTGAGTCTTTTGACAATTACACACTAAATCTTTCTATCAAGTTCTTCCCTTATTTTCGTAAAAATCTCGGCTGGCTGGGGCTAGCTAAGTTAGGGATTAGTCTTATACCCGATGCTCTAGTTTTAATGAAGGGGATCCCTAAGATAATACTTTTGATTGAATTTAGCGGCGATACACAAGCATCTGTTGACGAACAGATTAAAAATATGCACGATCAATTAAAGAAGTATAAAATGCAGGCCATCGAAGAAGATAGTACGCCAGCTAAAGCATGGAAGTTTAGAATAATGCGACGAGAAAGCTTTAACTTGCTTCGTAAAAAAGTGAAGGATAAGCACACTGCGCCATTCATCGATGACTTGGTAGTGCCTCCAGTTCATTTGCCTAAATTTTTACCTGAACTTAGAGTTATACTAAATAAGTATAAATTATTGGCTACTGTTGCAGGTCATATGGGCGACGGTAACTTTCATATTATTCCACTAATGAAAATTGAAGATCCGAAGGAAGTGGCGAAAATCATTCCAGTCATGAAGGAAGTTAACGACTTAGTGTTGAGCTATGGCGGGTCACTGTCTGGCGAGCATAACGACGGCATGATACGTGGGTCTTGGCTCGAAAGAATGTACGGCAAGCAGATTTATGGCTACTTTAAAGAAGTTAAGGACATATTTGACCCTACAAATGTCCTTAATCCACACAAGAAAACCGACGCTGACTGGGACTTTACGATGGCTCACATCCGCAAGCACTTCTAGATTATTTTTTGTTTGGCAAAAGTAGTAGCACGCTAGTTCTGGCCTTGTAGGCTTTGTATTCTTTTAGTTTGCCCCATCTTTTGTCGGCGCTCTTTTCTAGGATTGGTATGCCGCTGACAAATAATAGCAGTATGATAATAAATAACGGGCTAACTAGTCCTACTAGCCTTCCCTTTGTTGATAGCGATTCAAAAACTAGCGCGTACATGCCTACCCAAACCATTATTTCACCTAAGTAATTAGGATGGCGGGAGTATTTCCATAATCCAGTAGCTATCCATGGATCGTGAGGCTTTGTGTCTATTGAAAATCTATATTTTTGGATATCAGCAATTGATTCGATGACGAGACCAGTAGACCATAGCAAGAAGCCTATTACGGCCAATTTTCCACTAACAGAAACATGTTGATGCAGTCCAAGTAGTCCCGGTATAAGTATCACCCATACGGCTAACCCTTGCAGTAGCCAAAAACGACCAAACATCCAGAAGCTGTGACGCATTTCGTCGAATCGTGCATCCTTCTTTTTTTGCCATATCCGGTAGAGCAAGAATCCGCTAAGGCGGACTGCCCATATGATCACCATCCAAAGAATTAATAGATGAAACTTGGTAGCATGGCAAGTTACAAACCCGTAGATAGCCAGAATGATAAATGTTATGCCGTAAGATGCGTCTGTCAGCCTATCTGTTTGGAAGCGAAATGCAACAAGAAAAAGACTTAAGTTTAATATCAAGGACACGGCTAGCGCTGTGAGTAAAAAATTTGTCATAACTATATATTAGCACGACAAAACAAGCCTGTGTGGTTAATATTTGCTCGCTAAAGCTGACTAGATCTTAAGTACGGCACCGACAAAAATCACTATGATTAGGCCAAGAATGGCAGCTAACTTCTTAGACGTTAATTGTCCGCTAATACTATTTTGTTTAATTTCTAGATGGTTTGATTTATGGGTCATATAAAAAACTACTGTATTGTACTAATTAGATTATATTATATAGTATATGGTCAATAAACACAACCTTTGTCTATATTTTTTTCTAGATGTAATTCTTATATAGTTAATCAATAATATATATTTAAAGTAGAATGATAAGTACTGATGAATAAATTCTCTATAGCCGAATCGCTGAAAATACCAGAATGGAGCGACTATCAAGTCCGCCTAAACTCGATATTATTAACGTGTTTGAGTGACGCCCCTAAGCCTATTAAACAGTCTTTAACTAGAATGTTGAGCCCTAAGGCCAAAAGATTACGCCCAGCTATATTGATAGCTGTAGTTATGGCTTGTGGCCAAGAAATAGATGAGAAGGTTCTGACATTAGCTGCGTCAATTGAGTTATTACATATTGCCAGCTTGATTCACGACGATATTATCGACAATGCAGACAGCAGATGGTCGGTGGCTACTATTAATGCTCGTGAGGGAGTGGATTACGCAATTTTAGCTGGCGATTATCTATTTGCGAAGTCCATCGAAATGGCTTCTGCTATCTCGTCAGATTGTGGGTTAGTTTTAGCCTTAGCTTTTAGCGAGATGACTGTTGGCCAGATTTTTGAGATGGCGGATAGTTACAATACTAAGCGCTCAGTTGATTCTATGTTTAAAGCTATTGATGGCAAGACATCCGCCCTCATGTCGGCTACCTGTAGAATTGGAGGACTTTGTGCGGGACTGAGCAAGGATAAATTATCTCGTCTCGCTGAATTTGGTATTAATTTTGGCCGTTCCTTTCAGCTAGTTGATGATCTGCTTGATCTCATCGGAGATGCAAAATTGATTGGTAAACTTAGTGGTAATGACGTTAAAGAAGGCGTGTATACCCTGCCCATCTTATTATCTTTAAAGTCAGAAGATTCTAATGTATCTAAATATTTAAATGATAGATTTGATCTAACCTTACTTCCTGAACTATTAGATGTTATAACTCTCGACGGCTCTATTACAGAAACCTATAGAAGAATTGCAAAGATAAATACGCAGGCATCGGATATTCTAAAAAGCGATAAGAATGACAACTTCCACGCACTCGCAAGAGTACCTAGTATATATGCCGAATGGGCACTTAAAAACCTTGCTTTAAAAAAGTACCAGAAGCTATTTAATTAGTCAGTACTTTGCTTATTCTGACTTGGCTCGGACTTTGATTTCGTGTAATCTTGATTGCGCCTTTATTACGCCGATGAGTGCAATGGAGGTGTAAACTAGTCCGCTAATGCAAGACTGCTTTAGGTGCGCAGGATGCAATACTACAAGATATGTTCCTGATGCTAAAGTGCCGGTAATAAGCGCATATGACGCTTTGAGTTTTTGGCTGGTTGGCCAAAATATTGAGGCACTGGTTAATATTAAACTGCTAATTGCCATAAAAATGTGTGTTATTAAAATCATACTTTAACTATAGCATAATAATTATGGCAGGATAAAATTTAGTCCAATTAGAAGGCTAAAAGTCAGTAGCATTAGTAGTGAAAAACCAAACATTTGCCTCGCCCATTTGTCGTCATTTTTCGTTTTGAGTCCGTCCACTGCCATTCTTAGCCAAATGGCGCCAAGTAATGTCATTATCACTAAATACGTTAGTCCTGTGTAGCCGAATGCGGCCAGCAGGACTGTTGAAATAACAAAAAGTCCTGTGTAGGTGAGCATGCTTAACTTGGTTGAGTGTACGCCGTAAACGGCTGGATGTACTGGTACGCCAGCTGCTTTGTAGTCTTTAAGGCTGTATATAGCAATTGCGTAGAAGTGTGGCATCTGCCAGAACAACATAATCAAAAATAGAATCAATGACGCAGCGTCGAATCTGTTTGTGACTGCGACGTATCCAGCCAGTAAGGCGGTAGCTCCAGACACGCCACCTATAAGTGTGCCGTGTGTCGAGCGTCGTTTGTAGTATGAGTATATGACAACGTAGAAAATAAATCCTGTGAGTCCTGTATATAGTGTAGGAAGGTTCAGACGGAGCGCTATTATAAGAAAGCCGGCAATACCCAAAATTGATGCAAATATTAGCGCATTCTTGTTAGAGATTTCGCCTGACACTAAGGCGCGCTTGCTAGTTCTTGCCATTTTTTTGTCTATTTCTCGGTCTATGTAATTGTTGAAAACACAACCTGAAGCTATAACAAGACTTATGCCAAGCAAACAATAACAAAGTTGCGATAAATTGACATGACCATCAGATGCTAGTAAAAATCCAGCTAATGCTGTGATAAGATTTCCACGAATAATGCCCGGTTTGGTTAGTGCGATATAGGTCTTAAATTTACTATGAGTTATTTGCTCTGTCATTATTTCGCTACTATAAAATCGCCAGCAATCGTAGGATCAAGATGATCGTGATATTGGTATATGCCAGATTGATTAAGCGTTATTGTTTTGTTTTTCCCTTTTTTTACTGTAAGTTCTGTTTCTCCGGCATATGCATCATGTCTTGGGTGTGGGCCAAAGGCTATATCGCTTATTCTGCTGTCCTGGTTAATGAACGTTAGTGTGTCGCAGAGTTGAGCATTTGTGTGTAGCGGCGTAACCTTGCCTCCAGAAATAGTCACGACATGATTAGCGAGTAATTTTTGGCAGGCGCCAGTTAGTTTGCCTTCTACTTGATATATTGCTTCTTTTTCGGCGAGTTGTTTGCTGGCTTCTGCCGGAGTCATATTGTAGTGTAGGTTGTCCATGATAAATATTGATCCGCCAACAACCACCACGATTAATCCGACTGTTGCGAAAAAGAAGACTACGTTATAGAAAGGCTTAGGGCCTCTACCTAAGTGCAAAAAGAACACTACCTGGATAATCATCTGAGCAATTCCAAAACTAATAATTGTCGTAACTAGCGCCGATGTGGAAAATCGATGGTTTACCACTAGATAATATGGGATTAAGGTGTAGATCAGTGAAAGTACGAATCCGGCTACATATGACGTAATCGTTCCATGCTCTTTAATTGGTTTCTTATTCTCGTTTATAGAAAAATCGTTCATGCGAAGGCCCTCAAGTAGACAATTGTAAATATGAATATCCAAACTATATCTAGGAAGTGCCAGAACAAACTAAGCATCGCGAGCTTACGCACCATATTTGAGTTTAAGCCACGTTTTGCAATATATATTAATGTTACAGCCATCCATAAAAGACCAGAAGTAATGTGTAGACCGTGTGTGCCTACAAGCGTAAAGAATGATGACAAAAAGGCATTGCTCTGAATAGTGTGGCCTTCACGTATCAGATTAGAGAATTCATTTAATTCTAATCCTAAAAAGATAAGCCCTAAAATAAAGGTCATGCCAAACCATGTCAGGACTTGATTTTTGCGCCCCGCTCTAGCAGCTATCATGCCGATTCCACAAGTAAAGCTACTAGTTAGTAGTATTAATGTTTCGGTTAAGGCAAGGTTGAGGCTAAAAAGTTCTTTACCGGTCTTGCCTCCGTCAGTGTTGCCCTGCAGAACTGCATAAACTGCAAACAAAACAGAAAACATTAAAAGGTCTGTCATTAGATAA
>CALREK010000030.1:0-7814 GCA_943355165.1 uncultured Saccharimonas sp. (SeqCode)
ATAATATCTTCAGCTTTAACGGTACCAAAAATTCGTGAATCGAGTGAGTTAGGCCTGTTGTCTCCGCAGACAAATACTTCATTTTCTGGTACGACTAAGTCGATGTTGCCAGATGTGGTAGTTATAACGGTTCCGTACGCATAGGTTTTGTCTGGGTAATAACCGTCAGGATGCTCTTTGTTGATAATTTTAAGAACACCGTCCTTGACGATCACTCTGTCTCCAGGTAATCCAACAACTCTTTTTATTAGCTGACGATCATTCTCTTTGCGAGAAGTAAATATAATAATGTCGCTTCTGTTTGGGATGTATGGACGGCCAGTTATAGACGACACTGTGCGGGGGATTTTGTCTACTATTAGTCTGTCGCTGTTTTGAAGAGTCGTCTCCATACTTGGACCGTCAACTTGGTATGACTGAAATACAAATTTAGTCAAAGTGAGTGCAATAATAGGTGCAATCAAAAATATAGAAATGGTCGAGGCAGCACTTTTAATACCATCATGATCTTTTTTTGATCGCCTATCACTTGAAGGTTCTGGTGACGAGCTATCAAGATAATTCTGATTCTTGGAATTATGGTCAGTCTTCGGTGATAATATTTTTTCTGGTTCCATATGCCTGCTTACTATAACCCACAATCACCTTATTGGGCAAAATTAAAGCGTTGTTAATCTTGAGTTGGCAAATATCATGAAGCTGTAAAAAATTGCATCTGGAATAACGGGTAAAATGTCATAAAAGTTACTAAATGAGTTTTAGATTATAGCCTAAACGGGTATAATATATTGATAGGGCACCAAATTAAACAGACTTGAAAACAGCGAATTTATACAATAATTAATTCATATAGAGTAACTACGATATTTAATGGATAAATCAAAATTCAAAAAACCATCTCATAATAAATCTCGTGTCCGAGCTACAATGGACGGCTTCGTTGGGCCAGATAGCTTTAAGCGCGCCGGTAGTATAGGATTTCCAGACAAGAAAGACTTTGCCGATGGCAAAATGGCTACTAGACTAGACGATTTTCGTAGAGTAGAAGGCTTTAGTTCATCTGCACAAGCTATTGACGAGACCTCTCAAGCCGAAACAGTAAATAGGCCAGTTGTACCTCTGCCTGCGCCATTATTAAATTCAGGCCCTCGCAAGAACTCCAAATTCGGACGTAATAATAAGGGTCGTCGACTTTCTACAGGCATGAAGCCTCGCCGTAGCTGGGTCAAAATTATCAAAAGATCAATGCTGGCTATCTTCTTGATCGTATTAGTCACAGGCATATATTTTGGATTTAAGCTCTATATTGTTGAAAAGAACATCTTTAAGGGTGGTGGTAACGCGCCTGGATTAGCCAAAAAAGTAGACATCACCAAACTAAAAGGTGAGGGCGATGGTCGAGTAAATATATTGTTACTTGGAATCGGTGGGCCAGGGCATGAAGCACCAGACTTGTCTGACACTATTATGCTAATAAGTATCGACCCAGTAAATAACCAAGCTACTATGCTAAGTATTCCAAGAGATCTATGGGTAGAAATCCCCGGATATGGTAGTCAAAAAATTAACGCTGCATTTTCTTACGGGAAGCAAAATTCAAAAGAGAAGAGCGACAGTGGCAAGACTAAAGATGGCATAGCTCTAGCCGAAAAAACTCTAGCATCTGTGTTGAATGTTCCTATTCATTATCATGTGGTAGTCGATTTTGCCGCCTTCAGGCAGGCGATTGACGCTGTAGGTGGAGTAACATTTGATGTGCCAGAACAGTTATACGATCCTACTATTGCCTGGGAGAATGGTAATAAATCAGTAATTGCCGCAAAGGGAGTCCAGACATTTAACGGCGCACGCGCATTATTATATGCTCGTTCCCGAGAGACAAGCTCAGACTTCGCCAGAGCCGAGCGCCAAAGGCAACTGATTGTAGCTCTAAAAGAAAAGATATTATCGGCCGGCACATATAGTAATCCAATAAAAATTTCTCAACTTCTAAGTACTTTTGGTAATAACATCTACACCGATATTGATTCGGGCGATATCCCTCGTTTGTATCAAATCGGTTCAATGATACCGTCCAGCAGTATTTTGTCGCTTGATATGGTTACACCGCCGCACTCACTATTAACTACTGGTGCACATAACGGTTTATCTGTAGTAATGCCAAGAGCCGGTCTGTATCAGTATGAAGATATTCAGAATTATGTCAGAAACGCTCTAGTAGACGGTTTTATTTTCCAAGAGAACGCATCAATCGCTATACTAAACGGTACCAACACTATAGGAGTAGCGTCTCTCAAGTCAAAAGAACTAAAATCCTACGGATATAATGTTGTAAGTGTCGGTGACGCGCCAACTAAAGATTACCAAAAAACGGTATTTGTAGATTTGAGCAAGGGAACGAAGAAGTACACCGTAAACTACCTCGAGAAACGCCTAGGTGTTAAAGCTGTAACGACGTTGCCAGCTGGAATTACCACAGCTACGACCGACTTTGTTATAATACTAGGTAGTAATACGACCGGTTCGTCATCCACCCCCTAAAGAAAGGTGTTAATTTGAGCTCAATATTAAAATCATTAAAGCCTAAAGCCGGTTTTTCGCATTTTATTCATATCTTCTTATTGTTGCTTTTGCCGGCAATACTTTTTGCCTTAGTTAGTTTAAGATGGTACGAAATAGCAACAGCAGTAGTCTTGTTGTCAAAGTGGAGAATGTTGGCTATCAAGCCCCGACATTGGTTGGCGAGCATTCGCGCTAACACAGTGGATATTATTGTCGGCTTGTCGCTACTAGTTTTTATGTCACAGAGTGGATCGATGCAGTTCCGCCTCATTTGGACTCTAGTCTATGCCGGCTGGTTAATAGTTTTGAAGCGTCGCTCAGACCAATCTGGCGTTGCCTTGCAAGCCCTGACAGCACAAATTCTTGGCCTAAGCGCATTATTCATTCATTGGGGCGACAAACCACTCCTTGCCTTAGTAGCCCTAGGCTGGTTCATTTGTTATATGTCTGCTCGCCACTTTTTCTCCGCTTTTGAGGATCCACTAAACCGTTACCTATCAAGCATATGGGGTTATTTTGCAGCGTCAATAATCTGGGTACTTACGCATCTTCTGATGTTTTATGGTTTTATGGCCGTACCAACATTGTTCTTGTCTGTTGTCGCTTTCGGTCTTGGTGGCGTCTATTATCTAGAGAAGACCGATCGCTTGTCTGCAATGATTAGACGACAAGTTCTGTTTATAATGATCATCGTCGTTATCATCCTATTAGCAGGATTAGTTCGTCACGGTTATATTCTAAAAAGCCAACAGTAACTTTCTATAGTCGAAAAGCCTGCGCCAGTCCATCGGTGTTTACTAGTGTGTAACCGCTACGCTGGGCGTGTACCTTCATGACATCGTGCTGAATTAATAAAGACTCTGTAAATACATATACCGGCTTGGTGTTAAAATGATTAATTTGCTCAAACATTCTTCTGTAAAAGTCCATACCCATTACACCACCAAAGATAGCAATAGATGGTTCGTGAGTTGCTGCTTTGTTAATTTCGAATTCGTCTGGAACATAAGGCAGGTTGGCTAGCAATACTGTCGACTGCTGGCTATAAACATTTGGAGACACTCCTTCAAACAAATCACTACGCAGGAACTCAACATCGGCCCCAAGTTTTTCAGCATTAGACCGGGCTATTCGCAAGCAGGACTCGTCGATATCTATAGCGGTTACTTTAGCATTAGGAATTTCCAACTTTGCAGTAATAGCCAGAACCCCTGACCCAGTCCCAAGATCAATTATATTTCTGGCGTTGTCGGCCTCAAGTTTTAATAGCTCAATCATAGACTCAGTTTCTGGGCGAGGCACAAGCACATAATCATTTACAATAAACTCTCTACCATAAAATTCAGACTTACCTCTTATGTAGGCAAGCGGTTCGTGGCTACTGCGCCTAATGACCATATCGTTAAGCGACTGTAGTGTCGCATCATCTAGTACAGTCTCAGGTTGTGCCAACAGGTAAGCGCGGTCCCTACTGAGTGCATCTTCTAATAATATTACCGAGTCTAGACGACCAGTCTCAATACCAAGCTCATTAAAGGTGTTCGTTGTAGTAGTTAGCCACTCGTTAATAGTCATGAATATATTGTAGCATTACCGCGCAGCAACAGGATTAACGGTTAATCATAAGTATGTTACAGTTTAAGTTGTAAGTTAGCGTAAATATAAATAGGAGAATATAAATGCAAGAAATAGCACCTCAACCTGAAACCCCCGAGTTAGATGCAGCGCCACTAACAGTCATTCAGCCTACTATTAGAAAAGCGGTCGAGCAGGCTGCCAGGGCTGCCGATTATTCAAACATACAGAATATCGAACCTGAATCAAAGGATATTAGTCTGGCCGGATCAGCAGGGTCGCCGCCACCAAATGACGGACCAAATGACAATAAAAACACGGACAATACCTATGCGGATAAAATGCCCCAGACTTCTCTTGATGTGCTTTCAGGTGAATTCAACCAGCAATTACCTGATTTAAATAAAGACACGACTAAGTTACCTCCGATATAGTTATTAAAAAAACAAATATAAATCCTTCTGCAGTCGCTATTAAGAAGCTTCAGCAAGAATATTTCGATGCCTATAATGGTAGGGGAGTAGTTGTGCCATTACGCAGAGGGGTTTTTGCGCAAACTTTTGAGAATATGGATGTGTATGACACTAAAGGTAGACCAGCACCAACGAAGTACAACGCGTATACTCCAGGCACTGGCAAAAGAGTCTAACAATCTTGACATTTAAGCACAAGTGTGATAAGATTTATTCAAGTTCTTAAAAAACAAAAACCCACGTAAAATAGAAAGCAAAAAAAGATGAGCGAAAAAGCCCCATTACCAGTAGACCAATCGGGTTACAAAGATATACATAACCTTTTTGACGGACACATTGATCCTTTGGACATAGGATTTCGTTTCGACCATGAACTTGATAAGCACGACGATACGATAACCAATACAGGCTTTTTGGGATCGCCACAGGTTATTGAACGGACACAAGGACACGATTCAGGATTGGAACGTAGTTTGATAGCCATTAAAGGCCCAGCCGTACATGGCGTACAAAATGTCACATACAATACATTACCAAATGGAAGAGAATTCCTGGTAATGGGTACAGTTTCAGGCATGAATCAATCTGTTAAGAATGAAGACGACTCTATCACTAATAATCTTCTTAATAAAGATGGAGACCTTAATAAAGATATGGAGGTAGGTATAGCCCATATAACTCCTGGAGGTGATCATGAATCGCCTGAATCAACAGTTAATTACCTAACGGGTTGGAGGGCTAAACGTGCGGCAGAAATAATCGCTGGACGCGCAGCCCGTCATATTGAGGAGGGCATAAAAGAGCGTAGAATCCAATTGGATGCGAAAAAATAAAACAATAGCTCATATTACGTAACTAGTGCCAAAAATCTAATTAAGCAAAATATTTACAAATAACGGAGATTAATCAATCCGTTATTTAAATTTGTATAGAAATTAAATTTTGCCTAATTAGCACTCAGACCAGAAGAGATTTACCTCCTCTTTTTGAGTTCTTCAATTAGATCATCAATTTGACCTGACAATGTGCCAAGGATGCTGGAGTGTGAATTATCTATGCGGCGGCTATTAACGGAATAATTTACCAAGAAACACTACAAACATCTAGTTGACATTTAAGCACAAGTGTGATAAGATTTATTCAAGTTCTTAAAAAACAAAAACCCAAACAATATAGAAAGCAAAAAACAATGAGCGAAAAAGCCCCAACAAACACAGCAATTCCAGAAATGGTGCCAGCATTTGGTGTGCCTAACCAATGGCAAGAAGGCCATATTAAAGCTGATTTATATGGTGATATGATTAAGAGAGCCGATACCTTACCAGCAATGCCTGGAACTGAATCTATTGCCGACGGTGCCTCACGATCACTTGCTCTTTATGGTAAAGAAACAGGAATTAATTCTACTGATGGCGTTTCAAGAAGTGTCGAGCTTCCAGGACTTAAACTAGAAATTGGAGGATTAGATTCCGCCGGACCATCCGCTGTTGATGCGTCTATATCTGAAAGATTCGTTTTTGCAAAAACCGACCCGACAGATCCTAACTCTAAAACCAGAAGGATGACGGTCACAGAGATTACATTAAAACCAGGCGAAGGAAGCTTGAAGAAGCCCGACCTAGCACCCTTTATCCCATTATATGGCCCAAAAAAAGGTAAACTTAGCGCCAACAAAACAACTCGCTCCGAAGAGCCGCAGCACTATATGCCAAATGAGCAGACGAGTGAAATAAAAGTCACATTATTAGATGGTAAGCCATCAAATGTATCGTGGACAGTTCCTGATTCAGAGCGTAGAGGCCCTAATGGGTTAGAAAAAGTATCTGGAACAACTAGCATACCTATGGAATTAATGCCTGAACTTAGGGCAAACCAAGAAAAAGGCTATGGAAATGGGGAAGCTAGTTTAGTAGAAAATATACTATCTGCTACCAGCAAGATGTTTGAGTCAACAGAAGCAAAGGATACAGCTGAAAGAGATAAAAGAATTGAAACTGCAAGTAATGTAGCGCGAGTGGCACTAAACACTCAAGTAAGCATAGATAATGCGCCACTTCCTTTCTAGATAAACTGCTTAGAGTATTAAGTTAATTAAGAGCTTCCACCGGAGGCTCTTATTTAATTTTCTTGGTTGAGCAAATCGTGTTCGGCTTTGTGAAGTTCTTCTATTAGATCGTCGATGTCACCGGTCATTGCTACTGGGATGTTAGATCGTGAATAACCGATACGGTGGTCGGTTATGCGGTCCTGCGGGAAGTTGTATGTGCGGATCTTCTCGCTGCGGTCGCCAGAGCCGATTAGTTTTTTGCGTGAGTCGGATAATTTCTGTTGTTCGGCTTCGATTTGCGCTTGTAATAGGCGTGAACGCAAAACGCCAAGTGCTTTTAATTTATTTTTGGTTTGAGATTTTTCGTCTTGCTGAGTGACGACTAGACCAGTTGGCAAGTGAGTGATGCGGACGGCAGAATCGGTAGTGTTGACGGATTGGCCACCGTGACCACTGGCGTGATAAACGTCGATACGGAGGTCTGAAGGGTTGATGACGATGTCGGCCTCTTCGGCCTCAGGTAACACTGCCACAGTAACGGTACTAGTATGGATGCGGCCTTGGCTCTCTGTTACGGGTACTCTTTGTACCCGATGGACTCCAGCCTCAAACTTCAATTGACTATAAGCGTCGTCGCCACGAACAGCAAAGATAACTTCCTTGAATCCGCCAGCGTCAGAAGGTGTTTCGCTTATTAGCTCGACCTTATAATTATGAGTTTCTGTCCAGCGTACATACATTCTATAAAGTTCACCGGCGAACAGGCTGGCCTCGTCGCCACCAGCTGCAGCACGAATTTCGATAATAGCGTCTTTTTCGTCGTTAGGATCTTTTGGAGTTAAGGCCTCTTCAAGTTTGGCGATAGTTTCTGCTAGTTTAGGGGTAACTTCTTCTAGTTCCATAGCAGCTAATTCGGCCATGTCTGGATCGCTAAGGTGCTCGCGGGCAAATTTGATAGCTTCGTCTTGGGCTTTTTTGTCGTCGAACAAGCTCAAGATTTTTTCGACAGCGTCTTTGCGTTTGGCTAATTTAGGATAATCTTTGCTACTAAAAATAGACGGGTCGCTCAATCGTGACTCGAGTTCCTGATATTCTTGGCGTAAGCTTTGTTCTTTAGTTTCCATAACTGATAATCCTTAGTATATATAAAAATCACC
>CALREK010000031.1:0-7793 GCA_943355165.1 uncultured Saccharimonas sp. (SeqCode)
ATAAGATTTTGGACGCTATAATTACGGATGTCGGTTAAAGCGATCGTCGTGAGTAGCCCTACGTACTTCATCAACTCTAGCGCTAGACATTATAAATCCTTTAAGATTTGGCGTCATAAGGTTTGGTTTTTTGTTTGGCTCTTCATCAACATAAAGCCCCTCAAAGACACGTAACGGAAATTTCCTAATCTTACCTCGTAAATTATCAGGCGCAATAGATTCACGTGGTATGCCGTGGGGTGGCGTCAAGTCAGTTTGTTTATAATCTAAAGGCATGGTCTCTTCTGACCAGTCATAAGGCTTATCAAGAGCTTTTCGTAGCGAAGGAGCACTTGTAATAGGTACGACAATTGAACTTTCAGGTTTAAAAGGTCGAGGTATCGCGCCTGCTGGATCTGATTCTATTGTTATTTTATTCATGATGATAGTACTATAACAAACTTAAGCGTTATTGTCAATAACCTGTCCTTACTACTACTGAGGAATTACTATGTCTGCGACATCAAGTTTGACCACGCTGCCGTATTTCGCCTGCCCCTGGAGTATTCGCGTGGCAACAACATCTTCAACTGTTTTCTGGATAATATGACGCATCGGTCGAGCACCAAATTCCGGATCATAACCTGCCTTTGTTATCATAGCCAAGGCAGCATCTGTAAGTTCAACACTAACACTTTGCTTAGCCAGATTCTTATTAACTCCATCGATCATCAACTTAGCGACTTGCAATAGCTCAACCTCATTAAGCGGCCTGAACAAAACTACTTCATCATAACGGTTTATAAGTTCTGGCCTGAACTGGCCTGTTGAAATCAACTTATCAATTAGCGGACGCTCAAAATCTGATAATGATTCGCCGGCAGCAATTTTTTCTATAATATCATTGGAGCCCGCGTTTGAAGTCGTAATTATGATAGCACTTCTAAATGACGCTGGACGACCATTGCTATCGGTCAACATACCCTCATCAAGAAGCTGTAATAGTAGATTCAAAATATTAGGGTGAGCCTTTTCGATTTCATCCAGTAATACAACCGAGAAAGGCTGCTTTCGTATTGCAAGGATTAGGCTCTGAGAGCTGTTTGCGCCATCGCCCAATAGACGAGACACATCACTCGCCTGCTGATACTCACTCATATCCAGCCTAATCATATTGTCGCTACTACCATAATATGTAGCCGCTAATGATTTCGCTAATTCGGTTTTACCTACACCAGTTGGCCCAAGGAATAAAAAGCTACCGGCTGGTCGATATGGACTCGTTACACCGGCCCGTACTCTTCGTAGCGCACCAGCAATTGCCGACACAGCCTGAGTCTGGTTAATCATTCGTTCGTGAATTTTATCTTCTAGATTCAACAAAACATCTGTCTCTTCTGCCCCAGCAGCTCCAACTTTTATGCCTAGGGTCTTTTCGATGGTCGTCTGAACGGACTTGGCTGTCATGACTTTATTCTCACTATAGACTAACGACTGATCTAGCAAGCTAATGCCCTTCCCCGGAAATGCTAGTTCGCTCATATACTGCTCGCTAAGCCTATACGCCTCTCTAATGGCTTCGTAGGTAATCAACACGCCAGTTCTGGCTCCCATTGTCAGCGCAGTATCTTCAAGAACCTTATAAGTGCTTTCTTGTGGGGGCTCGCTAATTGTCACTACAGAAAAATTACTAACTAAGCTCTCGTTGATTGATTTGAGTCTTTGAAAATCGTTAGCCGTAAAAGCCGCAATAATCTTAACTCGGTGCGTTTGCAAAACTGGTAGAAGTATTTGGGCCATATTAAATGCACCAGCACCATCACCAAAAAATAGTTGAGCCTCATCAAGAAACAAGATGATATTACCAGCTTGAACAGCCTCATAAAAAATTTGCAGCATTATCTGCTCTAGATTATCTTTTTCTGTAGATAATAACTGTGAGGCGTTTAGACTTATTATCTGATGATGCTTTAATCCGCCATCTACGCCCAACAACAATCTTTCGGCGACAGCATGAACTAAACCGGTCTTACCAGTGCCCGTCTGTCCTACGATAGCCACGCCTCCCGATCCTTGAATTAAATTATTTACAATAATATCCGACGATGCTGCCTGAGCCAAAAAATGAAAATGAACGTTACCAAGTTCAACAATTTGACTGATGTTTTGACTAAATTTATTTAAAGTCGGGGTGAAGCCCATAGCCCAATCTCTTCCCATGCCGCCAAAATATGGCTTTGGTGAGTTCGAATAAGTCAGCACTCTGTCTAGCCAGTCACTGATTTCGATAATATCAGAGCCGTGGAAATTAAGCTCAGAAAGATAAGATTTAATACTATCGGTTGAATCGAGAAGCACCGCGGCCAATGTACCCCCGTGAATCTCTTTATTTTTTACTTTTTCATTTGATCTAAAAATATCTGCCGCATGCCAAACAGCAGCTGAATCTGCCTCGTTGTTGCTTAGTAAATTTGCTACATCCTCAACCGATATCAACATCCTGTTAACAAAAAATGACCCTTCTTTGGTCTTCACAGCGTCAAACCACATAGACCTCGGACTAACCGGTGTCGTCAAACTTCCTAATAAACTTGCATTTAATAAATCCTCTAGCTTATCACTAGCCAAATTTCCGGCGGGCATTGAAAGATCATACTGCTGCCAACAAGCTAAAACTATTGAAGTTAACGCCATAGCCAAAAATAAATAGAACAAGCTCCCGAACTTATATTGGTAGCCAAAAAATAGTGCCATGAGGCCAAAAATAAAAACTGCGAGGACGAGGAGATCCCTGCCCATTGTGCCGATCTTATTGCCTAATCGCGCTCTCTTTGCTCGCATGCTTGATAAGTTCAGATTGTTCATTATTTAACAAAGCCTCCAAACAAAGCCATGAATAGCGATAGCGCAACCCCAACTGGCATTAATGGCCACAATATAATCATTACAAGACCCACAACGCTAGTTACGGAAGTCAATATGAGCGATGTGAACAAGGCTGTAGACCTCACAAAAAAACCAATAGCCCTAGACACCGCATTATCTCCAATGCTCTTAAGAATCATTTCTAGCGAGCCGTCACTTTCTGTAACTATTCTTTTCCATGGTGAAAAAAGTGTCGTGATGAGTATTTTGATAGAAAAAATTTGTGAGGTGGCGGTAATCCATTTACTGACGCGTTTAATAGTGCCCAAATATCCTGTACCGTACCACCAATAGAAGAACTCAAGAAACATAACCATATTGTAACGCATAAACCAATCTGTCGATAGCACTTTAGATTCTAATATGTTGAGCAACCATTGACTGAACTAGAAATAAACAATCTGGCAATACTATATCAATATCTTTCACAGAACTAAGAGCTTTTGGCGTATTAAGGCTTATGGCCAACCGAAGCAACTTTATGTGATCCGAGCTATAGTTACCAGATACGGCAAAGGTCATATCTTCGGAGTTAAAATCATATTTAGCACCTGTGATAAGATTTTCACCGGACCTGTCGGTGTGCAGATTAGGTGAATGGCCGGTAGTATTAAGCAGTCGCAGTCCAAACCATAATCTAATACATTCAAGCCTTATCGAGCTGTCGTTTATTGCCGCTAAGGCGGTGTTCAGTAAATTGAAATATTCTTCACCCGCCAGATCTTCTGTTACTTTATTAATATTCTTTAGCACCTCATAGCCGTACATAGTTCTGTCTATATCATGAACAATTGATGAATAATGATTAATTAGTCTAGCTGATATTAATGTACCAATCTCTCCCCTTCCCGGAATATAAGTGATGTCACTGACGCTAAATAACTCAATCCCGCCTGCCGACTTGCTCTTGATCCGACGCACACCCTTAGCAATCAAACGAATTTTGCCATGGTCTATTGTTAGAACAGTGATAATCCTATCGGCCTCACCAAATTCTGTGCGAGACAAAACTATACCCTTAGTTACTATTTGGTTCATCAGAGAGCCTTAACGCCATCAGTAGCAAGTACACGTTCAACAGAAGATAGAAGATCCTGTAACTTAGTAATCGGCTTGTAGTGATATCCAGAAATTTTTAATAAACCCCAGGATTTTGGATTTAAAGCTCCCCTACTTGGAACTACATGACTAACGATTAACAACGGTATGTCTTGCCACTCTGGGTACGATCTAAATTCATACAAAAATTCTATGCCGTTATGTATGGCTATTTCTATTTCAAGCAAGACTAGGTCGGGAATATTTTCGTCTGCACTGGTAATTGCGTCCTGAGCCGTCCTGCAATGACTTACTGAATATCCAGAAAGCTCAAGAGACGATGTATATAATTTGCCTAGAGAAATGTCTGGTTCAACCAATAAAATATGCGCCATATTAAACTAAACTCAGCTGTTTACTTGGATTAAGCGTGGCAGCCAGGCCGCTAAATTTCTGGTGGTGAGCAACTCTTAGGCGCGTAGACATTGTTTCTAGCAAAGAATCAGCCACAAAAACTCCAGCACCACTGCCAGCAACTAAACCAGGCAATGATTGTCTTGTGTGTCCGTAAAGAGAGTGAGCTCGTTTATACATATCGTTACTAATGCTGTCTGAGTCTGTGAATATTCCAGCTACGATACCGCTTCTGCCACGATGAGCACCAAGTCTGATAATTCTCTTGCCGCTAGTGACTGGCTGAGCACTTCGCGCTTCAATAAATACATAGCCCAAACTCATTAATGCAGCCTCTAGTCCGGCTCTGTGTGCAATAACTGGCTCATATCTACCGGATATATTTACCTGAAGTTCACACTGTTGCTGATCGGCTAATTTAGAAAGCTGATGTGCTATGTCTGTTAGGACCGCTGACACAGACACTGGCTCGAACTCTATAGAGCCTCGCCTGCTGGCTAATCTAGTGCTCAAGAGATAATTATCCAAGAGTCGTAATGCCGTGTCGGCGGTCAGTTCGATTGAGCTAAAGTTTGTGTCCGTACTTCCGCTCATACGAGCCAATTCAGCCTGTCTGGCAACTTGGAGCAACGGAAGTTTCATATTTTCGACGACAGCCTGTAATAAACGCCCATCGACACCTGCTAGCTGTTCATCGTGCCCTATCATAAGAGAAGACCCTCTTCCAAAATACTTACTATCTAAAATAAGTATAGCAAAAATACTCTTGGACATATGTTGTATTTACTGGGTTGTGCTATTTATGGCACGAAGCTAAGGCTTGGAAGGATATTGATATTAAAGTCGTCTGTGTATTGAGGAGTTTCTGTCCATACTTGAAGTGTTTTGTCTCTTAGTGGGAATACGGCCATAACACCTTGTCTTCCCGGCATTACTTCTCCGTCTAATCTAACTCCAAGAGTGGTAGGTACTAGTGTTGCTCTAAATGGAGATATCTTAACCTTTCCGGTGGACACATTCCCAGCAAAACCGGCTAAAACAACACTATAAGCAGTGTTTACGACCTGTAATCTTAATGCAAAAGCAGTAGAATCCTTACCTGTAGCATCGGATAGGGCTGGTATAGATATTCTATTGGGCTGAAAATATGCATTTATTGGTGTGGCACCATCGCTAGTTTCTGTAATTGCCAAGCTCCAATTTTTAGGATAATTTATGCCTACGCTGCCAAACACGTCAGACCCCTTATAGGTGGCTACTAGGTTTTTTTCTTTAGCAGCAAATTCGTTGTCTTTTTCGCTAGCAATTGTTTGCTTTGCTACTGCTACTGCTGCAGCTATCTTCTTGTCCGCATTATTTTTGTAGTCCTGCCTTCCTACGAATGCCCATACTCCAACTATGATTGCAACTATTAGCATCGTCGTTGTTACAGACTCTGTTATAAATAATCCGCTAATTGCGCCTTTGTCATTTAATCGCTTCATACTGTTTATGGTAACTTATACGAGAGAATGTCGCAAGTAGCTACTAACTTGAAAAGGTTGATTTAACTTTTGTAACTTTATTTTTTGCTTGTGCGAGATAAGTTTTTAACTCTTCAATAATCTGCATTCCGCGCTCGTACTGCTTTATAGATGAGTCAATGTCCGATCCGCCAGCCTGTAGATCTGCTAGAAGTTCATCTAATTCTTTGCTGAGCTTGGTGTAGTCCGTGGTTGTTTTAGTCATACGATTATTTTAACTCAATCGCTTCCGTCTTGACAGTAATATACCCGTCAGCCAACTCTAAAGACAACTCTTTGCCTATGGCTATGCCTTTTGCCTTATCAACAACTTTGCCGGTACTGCGAATAATAGCAAAACCGCGCTTAAGTACCGATTTGGGACTAAGGGCTTCTAATAAATTATTATTTGCCCTCAGTAGTTGCTCGGCCCGATCTAATGTTGAGCCTATGGAGTTGCCTAAATCAAGTGATTTACGCGCCAAATCATCAGCTTGGCCACTAAAGATATTCTGGACCATTGACCATAAGGTGTCTGACGATATATTCAATTGATTGAGCGTAGCCTTTTTGTCTGGAGTTAGTAACTGTGCTGCATTTGAAGGCGTGCTCGCTCTCATATCGGCAGCTAATTCAGCCAAAGAGATGTCTACTTCATGACCAATCGCAACAATTGTAGGGATACGACTACCAGCTACTGCTCTTGTAACTTGTTCTGTACTAAATACAGCCAGATCGTCTGCACTGCCCCCACCTCTTGTGACAATGAGAACTTCCGGAGGTATAGCTTGCTGATTAAAATGTTCTATGGCTGCTACAATCTGGCCAATAGCAGCCTCACCCTGGACTTGAACATCGGCTAGCGAGATATCAACGCCACACCATCTTTCATTCAATACCTTAATAAAGTCGTGGTAAGCAGCTGATTCCGATGACGCTATTAAACCTACCGACTTAGGCGGATAAGGTATCACTCGCTTTCGGCTTTGGTCAAACAAACCCTCTTTTGTTAATTTCTCTTGAAGTAATGATGCGGCCTTCTTAATAGACCCCTCGCCCACCGGTTGCATTGATTGAGCGGTAACACTAAAGCCATAGAGAGGATGTAGTCTTGGCACCCCTCTGACTTGCATAGTCAAACCGTCTTCTAGCGGACCAGATAGCTGATAGATAGTTCCAAAAAATTTTACACTAGAATACTCGTCTTTAAGGTCAAAATATACCCATTTATTTTTGCTGATTCGAAAATTAGACAACTCTCCGACTATCGTAACTGTAGGATAAGCGTACTCCAGAGTTTGATTAAGTACAGCTACAAAATCACTAACACTAAAAACTAGCTCATTGTTATCCACTAATAGGCCTGTCCTTAAACGCCTTGTGATAAAAATAATATCCTGGAATGATTTGAATAAACATATTTATAACTCTATACATTACTGTGACCGGCAAACTAACTGCCGGAGAAACTCCAGCCGTCGCCAACACTGCAGTCATAATAGCTTCATAAATTCCGATTCCACCTGGAAGTACCGATATTAGCCCAGCAATATTTGCAACAGCATAAGCTAAGATAATCGCTCCCGGATTAACCCAATGACCGAATGCAATATAAACGACATAAAGTGTCGCAAGTTCAGTAAAATTTGCAGCTAAGGCAAACAAGAACGGAGCTTTTAGTTTACGATAATCGCTTTTTAGAACCATGTAATTTTCGTGTAAATCGGTAAACATATGCCTAACTTTAGCCACATCTATTGTTTCTGGGTGCTTCGGCCTAACAATGTGTATGCCGCCATTTATGACCTTGGTGATAAAAGTAAAGAATCTGTTTATGCGCTTCAAGCTACCAATCACATAAGCTAGTCCAATAGTACCCACAATAAGTAAGGTGCTAACAGAACCTGCAACTAAAATCGTCAGATTATTTACATG
>CALREK010000032.1:0-7272 GCA_943355165.1 uncultured Saccharimonas sp. (SeqCode)
ACGCTTTACAAGTGGTTATTTAGACTAAAGCAGCTTTGATTCGTCGAATACCAGCTGAGCTAGCTTCTTCCTTTAATATTTTAAACTTTTTGCCGTCTTCAATTAACTGGTGAGTGTGGTCAACATGCGGCCCGCCACAGATCTCAAAACTAAACGGTTTGTCCGCGTCGTCTGCAATCATTTTATAGACTTTAACAGTTTCGCCATAACGATCACCGAACTGTCCAAGTGCGTGCATTTCTTCTCTGGCAACTTTGGTAGGATATTCTTGAAAACTTATTTTTAGGTCCTTGGAAATTTGTTCATTTACGATATCCTCGACCTGTTTTATCTGTTCTGGCGTAACTTTACCGTCATGGCTAAAGTCAAATCTTAGACGTTCCTCGGTAATGTTACTGCCTCTTTGGATGACATGGTCACCCAAAACCTGCCTTAAAGCTTGATACATCAAGTGCGTAGCAGTGTGGTATTTCTTGTGCTGCAATGTTTGACCACCAAGTCCACCCTTAAATGTACCTTTACTTGCGGTTTGTGAACGTTCGCGTTGCTCTGTCATTTTAGCGTCAAATTGTTGCTTCCAATCTTTGTCTAAGTCGACATTCTGCTTATAGGCCTCTTCGATACTTAACTCTAAAGGAAAGCCGTAAGTGTCATAAAGCTGGAATAATGCTGCGCCGTGATTCTCTACTTTGGTTTTCTTATTTTCTTCACCAAATAAGTTTTCAAACTCTTTCAGACCTTTTCGTAGTGTTTGACGGAATATTTTTTCTTCCTTAGTTAGGATCGCCACTACTTCGTCACACTTTGCAGAAACTTCAGGATAATCATTTTTATATAAATCAGTTATGACTGGTACTATTTTGCTACAAAGATCTTGTTCGACACCAAGCTCAAAAGCAAACCGTATTGCTCGGCGCATTAGCCGACGCATAACATAACCTTGCTCTTTATTGCTCGGGACAATACCATCCACTGCCAAAAATGTTGCAGCCCGCAAATGGTCAGCAATAACTCGCATACTAGCAGTGTGACTTTCGTATTTTTTGCCACTCATCTGCTCTAGCGATTCGACTATTGGCAACAAAATACTGATTTTAAAAACGTCAGGACTATCTAGTTGGGCAGCAGCAATTCTTTCTAGTCCACCACCGAAATCGACATTACGAGCCGGTAATTTCTCGAATCCTTTGTCTGTTCGCAAATATTCCATAAAGACTGAATTACCGATTTCCATATAACGACCGCAGTCGCAGTTAGGATGACATAGTTCGCCAAAGCTGGTGTCATGTTTAATCTGATCAAATAAATAGAAGACTTCGCTGTCTGGGCCGCAAGGCTCGCCAACTTTGACATCTTTAGGCGCACCATTACGACTCCACCAATTCTTCTCGTCATAAAAGAATATCCGACCCGACTGTTCGCCAACTTTATAACCGTTCTCTTCACTTCCTATTTCAACTTGTTTATTATCAACACCTTGTTCGTTAAATAGATCGCTCCATAACTGAGCCGACTCTAGATCCTTAGGTACCCCAAATTCTGGGAATCCACTGCAACATGTTACATATATTCGATTCGGATCTAACCCAACTTTGGCAACCAAAAATTCAAAAAACCAGCGTAATTGTTCGGTCTTGAAATAATCACCCAAACTCCAGTTTCCAAGCATTTCAAAAAAAGTCGTATGACGATTGTCGCCGACATCATCTATATCTTGAGCTCGCAAACAAGTCTGACTATTAACGAGTCTTGTACCGTCTTGATGTTTTTCTCCAAGCAAAAATGGTATTAGTGGCTGCATTCCACTGCCGGTAAATAATGTTGTAGGATCGTTTGGCGGCACCAAAAGTGCACGAGGAATTATGCTATGGCCATTATTAACCATGCTATCCAGATAAGCTTTTCGGATTTCTTGTGCTGTCATAAGATTAATAATAACAGATTGTACGGGTATTTATTAGCCTAAAGCTAAGCAGTTTTTTCGACACGCACCATTGGTAACAAACGGAAGCCATTGCTATTCGGGTCAACACCCAATCGCTGCTCCGTATAACCGTCATGCTCCAGCTTCTGCAAGTAGGAAGCCAAATCCTCGGATGTAGTTAGCTTATCGTAGCCGGCATTAACTCCCTTATTATCTACAGTTCTTTGCATACAAGGACTACCGTGAAACTGAATCAGCAATGCGGCAGGTACAGTAATCCGTCTAACCTCAGGGACCTCGAGTTTACTATTTAAGAACTCTATTTTTGTCGGATTCTCGAGAGAATCTTTCATATTTTTGCCTATAGTTGGAAGTTCATATCCATAATGTGGAAGTTCCTGGGCTAATTCCGGATTAAACTTAGCTCCGTATATGTGAAGAATCTTAAAACTTTTCTTAGACGCACTCTCAAAGATGCGCGGCTTACCGCCTTGAATAGCTTGCCAGTCTTCTAGAGTTGGGATTGATTCTGATTTAATCATGGTATTTACTATAGGCTATTTTACAATAAATATCAATTATAAGCAATAGCTATATGATAATTCCGCCACCCAGACAAACACCATCTTGATAAAATACAGCTGACTGTCCTGCTGTTAACGCTCGTACTTCTTCGCCTAAACTGATATGCCAATTACCATTATCCAATTTCTTAAATGATACTACTGAAGGCGGTGTTGCGCGGTGCCGCGTTCGAACTTTCAGATCGTCAGTATTTTGCGGTGCGTCATTTATCCAGTGCGCGCTATTAATTACAAAATCTTTACTCCACAGCCTGCTGTCATCAATATCCGCCGTTACATAAACCTCGTTCTTATCCATATCTTTTCCAACCACATAATATGGTAGACCGCCGCCGACATTTAGACCGTGACGCTGCCCAGTTGTGTAGAATATCGCACCGTCATGTTCACCAATAATTTTACCCTTATCGTCGATAATTGGACCAGGTGCGGTCGTAACATATTGCTGCAAGAATTCCTTAATACCAACTTTACCGACAAAACAAATACCCATACTTTCTTTTTTAGCAGCAGTAACTAGACCAAACTTCTTAGCAAGTTCTCTAACCTCTGGCTTAGTATAATCACCAAGCGGAAATAAAGTCTTACCCAGAGCCGCTTCAGTTACTCTATAAAGAAAGTAGGTCTGGTCCTTATTATCATCCTTAGCCACCCCTAATAGATATGAAATCACATTTTCCCCATCTGTTAAGGGTTTAACCCTTGTATCTGAGGATTTTGTGATTTCAGAGTTTGTATCTGTTTTGGTTTGACTCTTGGCTCTAACCTTGGCGTAATGTCCGGTCGCAATCATATCAGCGCCTTGTTCGAGCGCAACGTCTAGAAATAGTTTAAATTTGATTTCTTGATTACACATAATATCCGGATTAGGCGTAATACCAGATCGAAACCCATCAAGCATATAATCAACAACTTTTTCGAAATACTCTTTCTCAAAATCAAACATTCGAAACTCAATACCAAGTTGCACGGCTACACGTTTAGCATCCTGATAATCTTCTTTCCAAGGACACGGAAAACCAGGCAAATCTTTGCTCCAGTTTTTCATATAAACGCCAACAACTTCATAACCCTGCTCAACAAGCAAAGCCGCTGCTACGGACGAATCAACGCCACCACTTAAACCTACGAATACTTTTTTCGACATATACCTGTTATTGTACACAAATTAACGCGCAAAAGCTTGCACAATCTACATTTTCGTGGAGTCGTATGCCCAATGCAGCAACGCCTGACGCTGTCTTGGGCGACAGCTATAATCACCAACTTGGCAATTATTCTTTAGCTGACTAATATGGCGGCTCATCGCTTTCCAGCGCTTTATTTGTTTGGCATCTTCAGCTGGAATCCTACGACCGCGATAATAACGACAGTACCAGAGGAACCAACCAAGCGGATCTTCGAAATAAATCCAACCTTTGCGTTGCCACTCAGTCAAAGGTTGACTAGCTTTTACTTTAAAATAATTTAGTTCTGGATTAGCCTTGTCGCTCAATACGACACCATCAAACCAATCAGACGGAAATTCTTTAGGTACTTGCTTAAAATAATTACCGGCAAAAATTCCCATTTTTAACATTTGCTGAGGAGTTAAATCTGGCTTAAAATCTTCATCAAAATCTTTGCCCATTTGGCAGACTAAAGCATATTCATATCCAGACTGGTAAGACTCTTCAACAATTATTTGTTTCATTTGCGTACAATATACGGAGCTTTTAGCTCGCCTTCTGTCATCTCTAAAAGATCAACCATAGCAATTGCTACCGACTTACGATTAATAGTTTGCCATGGCATTGGCCGATCTTCGGTAAGTTTAAAATTACTCGCTTGCCCGTAATTTGTCATAATTGGCGACCTTACTACGGACCAGTTCAAGCCGCTATTCTCTAATAAATTAATATGCTTTTCACCGTCAGCCAATATTTTACCGGCAATAGTAGCCAGCAACGGACGACTAAGCTTATGTGCTAGGCCTCTTTTATCATTAGAAGCCTCACTATCTGCCCCAGTCAAAGTTACAATTTTATTTATTTTCATGCTCTGCATTATTGGAATAATATTCTCCATCGCTGTTGATACGACATCTTTTTTGGGAGTACCCCAGCTGCCTAGTGTGCTAACAACTGCGTCGCAACCTTTTATAGCGCTACGGCAAGAATCCACGTCATATATATCACCCTTAAAGATACTAAGGTTACTGTCGTCTGCAATATCGCTATGATTATGCACAAAAGCGCGAACGCTATGACCGCGCCTTAATGCCTCAGCCACAACTAGTCGTCCAATCTTACCATTTGCTCCGAATATAACTATCTTCATAAAACTATATTACGCTAAATCAAACATAAGCTAAAGTCACTATACGTCCAAAAACACATCAACTCGGTCGGCCTTAACGTGCATTACACCGCGATTAATAGGCACTCTTAATTCGTCGCCGTCTTCTGTGCGAATAATGACATCGCATTTATTTACTAGCGTCATGAAGTTATGGTGTCGCGGCAGAATATCAAATGGGCCTGTGTCGTTTATGGCAGAAATACTTGTTGCGTCACCGTCGTAATAAGTCTTAAACGGAGCATAAACCTTAACATGCATAATCTTTGCGCTAGATTTTGCCTGTTTGCTATTTTTCTTAGCAGCAAGTGCTAGGGTCTCTTGAACAGTCGAAGGATGGGGAGCTGATTTTGGTGCGTCTTCTGGCATTATCCAATAGTTCCTTGCATTAGCTTAAGCGATAATTTCTTCTACGCTAACAAGAGTCTGCTCCCGCGTAAAGTAATCACCTTTTATGCCATTATGCTTTTCCATAACATTCATATTATGTGTGAAGTTGGCTATCAGTTTCTTGGCTTTGGCGAAGTCCGTTCTGTCGGCAGGCGAAAGTTCGTTCTCTCCAATAATTGCAATAATACCTTTTAATGATTCGTATTTTTGTAACAATGCCTGCACCTGAACGCTAAGTCCATAATGTCGTTCTCCAACAATTTCCGGAGTAAGTAGCGACGATGACGTCTGACTTAGGTCAACTGCTGGTCGTATACCCTGTTCGGCGACTTTACGAGATAAGACGATAACCGAGTCAAGCTCATGCTGGATCATCTGTACTGCTGGGTCAGAAAGGTCGTCGGCTGGTACATAAATAGTTTGGACGGAGGTTATTGAGCCTTTTTCGTTGGAGCTCAATCGATCCTGAAGAATTTTTATGTCTGAGAATATTGTCGGCTCATAGCCACCTTCGTTTGGAACCTGATCAAGAATAGTAGATAGTTCGTTTTTTGCTTGAATATAGCGATACATATTATCAGCAAAGAACAATATATCCTTACCTTTTTCGTCTCGGAAATATTCTGCTGAGGCAACGGCCGAAATACCAACAAGAGATCGTTGGACTGGATTCTCATTCATTTGACCAAAAAACATACAGGTACTTTTAAGTAGATCGTTAGAGCGAAGTGTGTCATATAGTTCGTGACCTTCACGGATACGCTCACCAATACCTGCGAAGTATGATAAACCATGACCACCAGCAGCAGTGTTATTAATAAGCTCCATAGTTAGCACCGTCTTACCGACACCTGCGCCGCCGATAATACCAATCTTTCTACCCTTAACAAATGGTGTGAAGAAATCTATGACCTTAATCCCTGTTTCAAGAATCTCATTTTTGGCAGAGGTAAAGTTACTGGTTCTGGCCGGAATCTTCAAAATATCACGGTATTCTAAGTTCTTCTCGTCTAATGGCGCCAGGCCGTCCAGCGGCTGACCCAAGGCGTCAAATATTCGGCCAATGGTTGCGTCGCCTACTGGAATTTCGATTCCCCTACCGGTATTAGTGACATCCATGCCGCGCTGTATTCTTCTATCAGTCCTAATATTCAAACAAAAAGCCACACCACCTGGTTCAAGATGATCTACTAGGAGCTGCGTGGCAAATCCATTACCCACTTCAACTACTTGACCAACACTAGGCCCTTCTTCATCGAACTGGACCCTGACTACTAAATCTTTAATTGAAATTACTTTTCCAGGGTTCATAGTGCAACTCCCCTCGCTTTTCGCATTCCGTTAATAATCTCTTTTAAGCGCTCATCCTTAACAGATCGTCTAGCGCGGTTATACTGTAAATGCAAATCAGACTTGGCGTCATCAGAACGTTGATGAGATGCCGACATCGCACGGAATCGACTAGCATACTGCGCTAACTTGGAATCAAGGATCAACTGACTTACGGCAATTTGTAGCATAGACCTTTCAAGGTGATCAACAACATCATATGTACTTGGCTCAAATATATAATTCGCCTCACTGATGATTTCTGTAGCCTTGTCGCTGATTGCACCTTGCTCTTGTACGGCCGTAGATAATCCAATTCTTCGTACTTCCTGAACTAAAAGCGATACGTACTGCTGGTAAAAAACTGAAGTGTTGCGATATTTCTGAACTTCTTTAATAATTGGCGTAACATTAATGTTCTGATCTTTCACCGGTAACTTAAAGTATTTTTTGAACGAAACTCCGCGTTGAGCTAACTGAATCGCACCATGATGTCCGATAACAATAATGTCATTTTTTTCTTTATCATAACTCTTTAGCATGGTCTGGATCAGTCTTTGGTCGATGTCACCACTAAATCCACCTTCAGCTGTAATAATAATAAACAGCTCCTTGTCGATAATTTCTGTGGCAGATTGACTACGTCCAAATCTAAACTGACTATCTACCCTTAGTTGAGAATAAATTGCCCAAAGATCATCAAAAAAC
>CALREK010000033.1:0-7203 GCA_943355165.1 uncultured Saccharimonas sp. (SeqCode)
TATAGTGACGACTTTGATAAAGCCTTATTTATTGGCCGCAAAGACTATATTTTGACACTTCTAGAGCAGCAGCACAAAATCACCAAAAAAGAGCACGATGACGCTAAAAAAGTAGATGTGCTTGCTGAAGTTAAGCCTAGACAACCAAAATACGCAGGGATCAAGGCTCCTTGGTTTGTACTAGCAGCCAAAAAACAGCTAGAGGATACTAGGGGCGAACAGTCAGTTAAACTTGGTGGCTGGACAATTACTACTACTCTAGATATGAACTTGCAGACATTAGCTGAACAACAAGTAGCAAATGGCATGACTCAAATAAGAAGACAGGGAGGAGACGTTGCCGCTTTTGCTGCCGAGGATGTAAAAACTGGTCAAATGGTTGCTCTAGTTGGAGGATCGGATTTTACTAACACTAATTACGGACAAATCAATTACGCTCAGACACCTTTGCCGCCTGGATCAAGCTTTAAACCCTATGATTACACCGCTCTAATAGACAATACTACTAACGTAGGCGCCGGATCTGTACTGTACGATAGTCAAGACCCGCTAGAAGGCTATCCGTGTACCAACAAGGCAAACCCTAAACAAGGCGGTAACTGCCTACACGACTATGACTTTAGGTACCCTGGCCCGCTGACATTAAGATACGCCTTAGGTGGCTCACGTAACGTTCCTGCCGTAAAAGCAATGCTTACAGTTGGAGTTGATAAAACTATTAAAACAGGCGAGAAGTTAATGGATCCACGAAACGGTAGTACTGCATTTGGATATAACTGCTATTACGACATCGAACTATCAAACGAAGGACCTTGCTTTGCTTCTTCTGGGATTGGCGACGGAGCTTTTCTACACCTAGACCAGCACGTCCACGGCTACGCATCAATATCTAGAAACGGCCTAAATATAAGCCAGACATACATCATGAAAATTACCGATTCTAACAATAAAGTCATTGATGAATGGAAGCCGACAAAAGGCGACCAAGTAGTCAAGCAAGATTCGGCATATATCGTTGCTGACATGCTTAGCGATCCTAACGCTAGCTACTTCTCTACTGGACGCAAACCCCACCGTTACAAGAACAGCCAAGGAACGTGGAACTTCGCAATGAAAACCGGTACTACCAACGACGGAAAAGACGCATGGATGATGGGATTCTCGACTCAGTATGCTGCAGGGGTATGGGTTGGTTACCATGACAGAGGTGTCGTAATGAGTGGCGGAATGGAAAACATGACCCAGCCGATTTGGGATAACTGGATGAAGAAGGCTCACGAAAACCTCAAACCAGAAGATCGACAACGACCAAATGATATACAAACATTACCTGCTTTTGTAGTTCGTAGCCACGTAGGTGTAGGATCTATCGAACCAAGTCCAGAAAATGATCTATACCCTGGCTGGTACAAACCAAACGCCAAAACTTCTGGAGCACCAAAAATCCTTGACTCTATTTCTAACAAACTTGCCACGGACTGTACTCCAGATAAGGCTAAAAAAACAGTAACAGACACTCTTGCAAACACATTTTCAGCTGACAAGTTCGCAAGTTTAGGCGCTAACGGCAATACAGAAGAAAAGGACGACGTACATCTATGTGATGACATCAAACCCTCTTTAGATGCCCTAGTGCTAAATTCGAGCGGAATCATCTCAACGACTGCCCATCAAGGCACTCATCCACTAAACAGCGACACCTATAAAGCTGCTGTGAACTTCATTGCCAATGGTCAGGTTTTACAGTCTTTCGCAGTAAATAACGACGGCCAAACCATGACTTTCGACACATCTGACCAACCGGCTGGAACTGTTATTTCTGCGCAAATAATCGACAGCGTTTTGTATGACACGACTAGTCCGAACACTGTAACGACAGACGTACTAGCTTTTAACCTTGTAGTTACATCAACTGGTGGAAATAACTATAAATTTAGCTGGACCAATCTACCTAGCGGCTCTCCTTACCAGCTATGCATATCTACGAACTCTTCAAGCTACGTCTGCTCAGCAGCAATCAGCGGAGATCAAAGATCAGTTACGGGATCAAGCCGAAAAGCCTACGTCAAAGCCAATACTTCAGCCCAATCAAATACCAAATCCTTCTAGGGCTTAATAACAACACCGTCGTACTTTAGAGCGGGTAGTGTCTAGTTATCTTTTTCGAGAAATTGATTTAGAGCAGACTTAACATCCAACACACCACTTAATCCAGCAGGCTGCTTCCCTGTCTTAATTATTGGACCAATTGCTCCGTCAAAGCCCAACTTCTTTGCTTCAGCTACTCTTTTGTCGATATATGGTACATGTCTAACTTCGCCAGATAGTCCGACTTCGCCGAATACTACAGCGTTTTTCTTGAGTTGCATGCCTTTAGCGGCAGAAGCAATAGCCATACATACGGCTAAGTCTGCGGCTGGTTCCGTAATCTTGATTCCGCCTACGATGTTAATATAAATATCAAATTCTGCTAAATTAAGTTTTGTCCTGCGCTCTAACATTGCAACTAACAAATTTAATCTATTCAAATCCATCCCACTAGCTGCTCGTTTGGGGTAGCCATAGCTTGTTTTGTTTACAAGTGCCTGAACTTCGACTAGCAACGGTCTCGTACCCTCCATAGTGGCCAGAACGACAGAACCATCGCTGACTTGACGCTCGGCCAATAACGCTGCTGACGGATTCTTGACGGGCATTAGCCCCTGCTCAACCATTTCAAAAATACCTGTTTCGTTAGTAGATCCAAAACGATTCTTGACGCCTCTTAAAAGCTTAAATCCACCATATCTATCACCTTCTAATTGCAACACCACATCAACTACGTGCTCTAAGACTTTAGGTCCAGCAATTGAACCTTCTTTGGTGACATGACCAACTACTACAAGGGCAGTGTTGGTCTGTTTGGCTGCCACTATCAACAATTGAGTGCTGTTTGTGATTTGACTAACCGTGCCAGCTGCCGAAGATATAGCGTTCGCAGATATCGCCTGAATAGAATCAACAATTATTAAATCGTACTTACCTTCCGCAATAGTTGATGCGATGTCATCGGCTACAGTACTCATCGATAATTGCAGGTTAGTGCTTTTAACTCCTAGTCTTTGAGCCCTTAGACCTACTTGATGCGCCGATTCTTCGCCACTAATATATAAAACGCTGTGCTTTTTGGCGACAGCGTCTGCTAATTGCAATAATAAAGTACTTTTACCTATACCTGGCTGACCAGCAATTAAAGTTACGCTACCAGCAACGAATCCACCGCCTAAAACATTGTCGACCTCATCTATGCCTGTTAATAATCTTTTTGCAGAATCATGCTTAGACACTTCGGAAACATTTTGTGAGCTTAGTACGTTGCCACCAGAAGCGATACTACCAGCAGTGATAACAATTTGTTCTTGTAGTGTATTCCATTCACCGCAGGCGTTACAACGCCCCGACCAAGTGCCAGACGATGCGCCACAGCTACTACAAACATATTTCACCTGATTTCTCTTTGCCATACATCAAGCTTAACCTGAGTTGCGGCTTTAGTCGAACACTTGTCATATATTTGTAAACTATTTGTTTGTTTGAGTCGTAAGGCGGCTATCTATAGCCTTGTATAGCGTCTGTTCTTCGACTGCGATTGCGTTGCGTTCTTCAATTATTCTGTTGTATTCGTCTATCTGAGCCTTAGTGCTAGCAACTTTACTGTTATATGCCCGAATAGATGCATTGAATGAGTTCACGCTACTGTTATACAGGCTATATTGACCGGCTGAAAACTTTTGATCAAGAGCCTGCCTACGATTTGTTATATCAATATTCTCTGCATTTAGTTCGGCTTCTGCCTGCTCTATAGACACTTTCATGCTACTCAGGGTGATGTCCATTTTATCGATTTTATCTTTTCTTTCAGTGAATACCTGTTCGTATTTTTCAGAATATCCAACTACTGCGGTTCTATCATTAAAATATTTTTTATAATAAGCGTCGAGATCTGAGGGCAGATTCCTAACTTCAGTCCCCAATATTGAGTGTAGTTCGTTGCTAACATTTGCATTAGCCTTACGATACAAAATAATTACATTTTTAATTCTGGCGTTATCTAACTTTTCATAGGCTGCTGCAGTCATAGCATCAACCTGAGTGCGCTCTTTTACACTTAGTCTATCGTAAGCGGCGTGCAACATTTCGTGAGCAGTAGTAACCTGCCTAACACCAGCTAGTCTGTCGTCAGTAATATCATAGACATAGATGCCTTTATTTAATATGTAGCACCCTAGCACAATAGTTTGCTCGCCAAATCGACAATTATTATTAAAAGTCTCTTTGTCATTCAGCTCTGGATGCTGTACATAAAGTATATTCCTAGACTTATCGTTCATCGATGTGTCGGTCGCCAACTGGATAAAGCTTTCTGGAGGTTGATAGCCATATAACCTAGCTTGGTCATAGATATACTGTCTTTTATTCCCAATAAATACAGTCGCACCCAAACAAATCAGTACAATTATTAACCCTACTTTGCCTTTTTTGCTTTGCATAAATTAAGTATATCAAACTAACTGTTGATGCAGTTTATCGGACTATACCCGTACCGTGAATAGCTATTCTTTAGTCGAACCGTAGATTAGCTGCTTACCTTTTGATGATACCTGCACCAAAGTGCCCTTTTGGAAATTATTTTCTAGCATTCCTACTGCAATATGATCCTCGATAGTGTCTTGTAGTAGTCGCCTAAGCGGTCTAACGCCATTATGCGCATCGTAGCCGTCATTTAGCAGTAACTGCTTAGCTGAAGCAGTGAACTCAATGCCTAGGCCGTGTTTTACTAATCGCTGGCGTAACTCATCAATCTGCAAATCTAATATTCGTATCGCATCCTTTTTCGTCAGAGCTCTAAATACAACAATTTTATCAATTCTGTTAAGTAGCTCAGGACGCATCATCTTCTTTAGCTCATCAAGTACTTTACTCTTGTTCCTATCATGTAAAGCATCTAAATCTTTCAACTCACTACTGTTATTTGCCTGAAAACCAAGACTAGCCTCTTTCTGTAATTTCTGAGCGCCTAAGTTGCTAGTCATAATAACTATAGTGTTAGTGAAGTCAATTTTGCGACCCTTAGAGTCGGTCAAAACGCCATCTTCCAGAATCTGAAGCAACATGTTAAATACTTCTGGGTGAGCTTTCTCAATTTCGTCAAACAACACTAAACTATATGGCTGACGTCTTATCTTGTCTGTTAATTGGCCTCCTTCTTCGTAGCCAACATATCCGGCAGGAGCTCCAACTAGCCTAGAAACAGTATGATGCTCACCAAATTCACTCATGTCTATCTTAATTAAAGCCTCGTCGCTACCAAAGAACTCTCTTGCCAACACTCTTGCCAGCTCAGTCTTGCCGACGCCAGTTGGCCCGAGAAATATAAAGGAACCAATTGGTCGATTACCGCTACTTATGCCTGTACGATTACGCCTGACAGCTTTAGCAACAGCAACAACTGCCTCATCTTGTCCGATAACATGTTTACTCAGAGTCTTTTCGAGGCCTAATAAATACTTTGCCTCAGATCTAATTACTTTTGTGACCGGAACACCTGTCATTCTTGCCACAACTTCTGCAACATCTTCACTAGTTACGTGTAGAGTGTTGGTTGATTTGCCATCGCTTTGCAATTTCTTTAGCTCACTATTAATCTGGCTTGCTCTAGTTTTATGCTGTGCAGCTCTTTCGTAATTTTCAGTATCAACGGCATCTTCTATGCGCGAATTTACTAATTTAAGTTCTTTTTGAAGCGCACGAACAGCGGGCGGTGTCTTGCCTTTATCTACACGAAGATAAGCCGAAGTTTCGTCAATTAAATCTATAGCTTTATCTGGCATAAATCGGTCATTTATATACCTCTTAGCTAGAGTCACCGTGTCGACAATTACTTCGTCGCTAATCTTTACCCCATGAAATTCTTCATAATGTCGTCTAAGACCTTTAAGAATAGCTATAGTTTCGGCTAGCGTAGTTTCTGGGACTTTAATTGGCTGGAATCGTCGCTCTAGAGCGGCGTCCTTTTCGATGTGCTTAGTATATTCAGTGATAGTCGTAGCGCCGATCATCTGCATTTTTCCTCGTGCTAGCGCTGGTTTAAGAATATTCCCTGCATCCATCGCTCCCTCGGCTGCCCCTGCTCCAACTATTAAATGTAGCTCATCTATAAATGCAATCGTCTTGTCGTCATTCTCAAGCTCCGTCATAATCTTTTTTAGTCGCTCTTCGAATTCTCCACGATATTTAGTTCCGGCAATCATCGCAGCTAAATCTAGCATAATAATTCTTTTATCTAGCAAACTATCCGGTACATCCTCTGCCACGATTCTTTGAGCCAAACCTTCTACGATTGCCGTCTTACCAACACCCGGCTCTCCAATCAATACAGGATTATTTTTTGTTCGTCTGTTTAGAATAGTAATTACGCGTCGAATTTGAGGTTCGCGGCCAACAACAGGATCGAGTTTGCCGGCCCTAGCTTCTGCAGTCAAATCAGTACCAAAGAAATCTAGCGCAGTCTTTTGGCGTTTGCCGCCACGAACGCGAGGATTAGCTCCACTTACTCCACTAGGTTCTTCATATTGCTGTCTATTCAGGAACTGCTCTAGTTGATCTATCAAATTCTCTACATCAACATTCATATTTTTTAATAATTCAGTAGCTCGGGCGTTTTTCTGTGAAAGAATACTGTAAAGAATATGTTCTGTACCACAAAATTCTTGGTTATAATCTTGAGCTACGTCAAATGCCATTCGAAGTGTCAGTTTTGCAGTTTCACTCAAACCTTTTGCGCCTAGATTAATAACCAGTGTTTTTGGATTAAGATTTAGGGCTAATCTGGCACGGTCTATAGTAACACCGGCACCAGCTAGTAATTTTGCTCCCAACGACACATCTTGGGCTAATACACCCAGCAGCAGGTGTTCTGTGCCGATATAGGCGCTACCAAAACCGGTAGCAATTGCTCCTGCATGCTTTAGGCTCGACTGCGCATTAGGAGTCAGGTGATTAAAAAATTCTAGAAAATCGGAAGATTCAGGCATCATAATAAATTCTTTTCAGCTAGTTAATTATTGATTATATAGCTGCCTATACTGCTAAGTTAATTGATAAGTCTTAGCAGATTTAATAGTAACAAACTTAGCACTCTACGGTCAAGAGTGCTAAGTTACA
>CALREK010000034.1:0-6928 GCA_943355165.1 uncultured Saccharimonas sp. (SeqCode)
GTAGCTCCGGGTTTGAAATTAATGAAGGGGTAGCTGGTCTTGAGTTTTATTAGTAACTTTTCCATATAAGTACTCGACTATTTTAGCGGACTAGATTCGCGGGCTAATAGATAACATCCGTAAATCACAGCTTCTTCGCTACGAACGGCTTGTCTTATGGCTGGAGTCGGCACTAGTGGAGTGTCGTACTTGCGCATTTCAGCTAGTAGCGGCGCTTTAAATTTCTGAAAATGAGCGCCGACACCACCACCTATAACTATCACGTCAGGCTGTATGATTGCGATATTATCTACTAAGCCTATGGCGATATCTCGTGAGATAGTTTTCCAGATTTTAGGATCATTAATCTCGCTAGCCTTCATGCCATACTTTTTCTTTATGGCTTTGCCCGACGCGAAACTCTCCCAAGATTTTAAGTGACCGTCTTTTTCTAATAATATTTTTCCACCTTCGGCATTAATAAAACTAGGATTAATCTTACCATTCGTGATAACTCCTGTGCCAATTCCGGTGCTAATAGTTACATAAAGTACATTATTAAACTCTTTTTTGATAAGTTGTGCTTCACTTAGGCCTGCTAGTTTGGCATCATTCTCGACTATCACGGGACAGCCAGCTAGCCTTTCTAGGTCTGGACCGATTGGAACATTTTGCCATGCCAAATTGCCGTATGCGATACCTATACCTTCTTCGCGGTCGATTAATCCTGGAGAGGCTACGCAGGCAGACTTATAGTCGTCTACGCCAAGTGCTTTGATGTTTGTTTCTAGTTCTAACAAAAAGTCGTCGTAATCTGGAGGAGTTGGGAATTTGATTTGCTGCTTAATGGTGCCGTCACTGTAAAAAGCCGCCAAAAGCGTCTTTGTGCCTCCAATATCAACAGCTAAATACATAGCTTAATTCTAGCATATCTAACCAAAGTAACTGGTGATTTGACCAGCCCAACCCAAAAGCATTTGCAAGGTCTGACCTTGCAAAACCACCCATTACCGTCGTTGCAAGGTCTGACCTTGCAAAATATGATGAATATCGCGCCAAGCTTCTTTAGTGGGTTTGGCCGCAAGCCTTGCTTACAGAGAGGCTAAGGTGTATAATTAGTCTAAATCTGATCGGAGTTACAACTCAAGGGTTGCCGCAGAAATAAGGAGGCATGAATATCATGTCTAAAAACACAATGAGTATGGACGAGTTGCTAGCGTCTACAGAAGTCGCCGAACTAAAAATCGGGGATGTTATTGAAGGTACTATTACTTCGGTGCGCAAGCACGAGGTTTGGTTGGACCTTGGCCCTAATGGGGTTGGAGTGGTCATGCGCCGCGAAATCGGTTATGGTCAGAAATTAGAAGAGGGTGAAAAAGTCACTACTAGCGTTGTCGATCCAGAAATGGACGAAGGTTACGCATTGCTTAGCATGAAGCGAGCAGTCAAAGACAAGGGCTGGGACGAACTCCAGCGTGTATTTGATGATCAAGAAATTATCGAAATTGTTGCCTATGACGCCAACCGTGGCGGTATGTTGGTCGAACTAGAAGGTATCCGTGGTTTCTTGCCAGTGTCGCAACTAGCGGCTGGTCATTATCCTCGTGTTTCTGGTGCTGACAAAGACGAGATCCTACAGAAGCTAGGTTCTCTAATCAACAAGCCAATTCGTGTTCGTATTCTTGATGTTAGCCGCAAAGATAACAAGCTTATTTTCTCAGAAAAAGAAGCTGTTAAGGACGACATGCAGGCTAGCTTCGCCAAACTAAAAATTGGTGATGAAGTTGAAGGTGTTGTTACTGGTGTTATCGACTTCGGTGCATTCGTCAACGTTGACGGTATCGAAGGTCTAGTTCATATCTCAGAAATCTCTTGGGAAAGAGTTGAGAATCCACGCGATTACGTTAAAGTTGGTGAAAACATCACTGCAAAGATCATCGCTATCGACAAAGACCGCTTGTCACTCAGCCTTAAGCAGATGCAGGAAGACCCATGGTTACAGGAAGCTAAAGCCTTCAAAGTCGGCGACGACGTCGAAGGAAAAGTTACTAGAATCACTCCGTTTGGTGCATTTGTTCAGCTCGGGCCAGCCGTTGAAGCTCTCGTTCACGTTTCAGAAATGAGCGACGAAGAGGGTGTAGATCCAGAGAAGATCTTTGAACTTAACCAAGTTAAGAAATTCAAAATCATTGATGTCGATACTGACTCTCGCAAGATTGCCTTGAGTCTAAAGACTAAAAGCGAAGCAAAGCCTAAAGCTAAAGCCAAAGACGAATCAGCAGAAGATGCTGAAGTCAAAGCCGAAAAGCCTAAAGCTAAAGCCGCTAAGAAATAAGAACATCCAAAATAATGTAATCGTTTAGCTTTTCGTGAAAGGAGCGTGCCGAATGTCGAATATAATCGAAATCGAAGATAACGTCACTGTCGGTACGCTTGCCGAAAAACTAAATATACCAGTTACTAAGCTCATCACTGAGCTAATGAAGAACGGTATTCTAGCGACCGTCAACGAACGGATTGATTACGATACAGCGGTAATTATTGTTGCCGAATTAGGTATTCCAGACGTTGAGTTGACTCGAAAGAGCAACGAAGTTGTTGTGTCGCCAAGAGATAATCGTCAGCCTAGCCTAACCGGGACATTACGTCCTCCGGTTGTGGCTGTCATGGGTCACGTTGACCATGGTAAAACTTCGTTACTCGACGCCATTCGTGGTGCCGAAGTAGCGAAGGGCGAAGCTGGCGGCATTACGCAGCACATCACTGCTTATCAAATAAAACATCCAGCAACCGACACCGGCCGCTTGATGACATTCCTCGACACTCCTGGTCACGAGGCCTTTGCTGCACTTCGCCAGCATGGAGCACGCGCTACTGACCTAGTTATAATCGTTGTCGCAGCTGACGACGGCATTAAGCCTCAGACTATCGAAGCTATTAGGTACGCTCGCCAAGCAGGTGTACCAATGTTGGTGGCAATTAATAAAATCGACAAGCCAGGCGCCGACGCTAATAAAATCAAACAGCAACTAGCCGACCAAGAAGTCCTTATTGAGGAATGGGGCGGCGATACTGTAGTGATGGAAGTTTCAGCCAAGACCAAGCAGGGCATACCAGAACTACTTGATATGGTGCTATTAGTTACTGACGTCGCTGAGCTAAAAGCCGAAAACGCAGGTCCAGCACGAGGCCTTATTATCGAGGCTCATATGGAGCGGGGACGTGGCCCAGTGGCAATTGCACTAGTTGAGGGCGGAACACTCGCTAGCGGCGACTATGTCGTTGCAGGCGGCACTTATGCCAAGGTTCGCAACCTAGAGACAACCACCGGTCAGGTTTTAAAGACTGCTACCGCATCTACTCCTGTTGTTATTACTGGATTCAAGACATTACCAGAATTTGGTGATGAGTTTGCTTGCGCTAAAGACGAAAAAACTGCTCGTACGTTAGCCGAATCAATGATGGCTACTCGTCAATCTGCCTCAGGTAAATTAGACATGAGCGGCGGTGACTTGATCCGTATGATCAACCGAACTAACGAGCTTACAGAGTTGCCGATTATCGTTAAGGCTGACGTTCAGGGTTCTTTGACATCAGTTATTGACAGCCTTAAGTCGCTCGCAAATGACGAAGTAGCAGTTCGCGTTGTAGGATCTGGCGTCGGTGCGATTGGTGAGAACGATATTCATACGGCTCACTCCAGTGGTGCCATCATCTACGGCTTCAACGTGCCGCTTTCTAGTAGCGTTAAGCAATTGGCCCACCGTGACCAAGTTTCTATTCGACTTTACAATATTATTTACGAAATGATCGACGACACCAAGCTAGAACTAACCAAGTTATTGGCTCCAGAAATTGTCGAGACAGAACTAGGCCGACTAGTTGTGCGTGCTATCTTCAAGACTACTAAAACAGAGGTTATTTGCGGTGGCGAGGTTACCAAGGGTAAATTAAGCCTACCAGCACTAGCTCGCGTTATACGCGGCGGTGAGACTCTAGCAGAAGTAGAAGTCACTAATCTTAAGCGTGGACCTGTTGACGCCAAAGAAGTCACTGAGGGCGAGATGTGTGGTATGAGCTTCCGTTCGACGGCTAAAGTCACTATCGAAGAAGGTGACCACATCGAATTCTTTACTCGCCAAACTGTAGCCCGAACTCTTTAGTTTATTTTAGTCTTAAATCAGATGGTTCGAGGCCTAAGCGGTCGCCATCAAATCCATTTTTGTTCATAAACACCAAATCAGTAATCATTAGATTTCGCTGAATTTGTCGCTCTGCTTCTGAGCTATCAAGCATGAATCTGGTGTGGTAGGGGTGTTCGATTTCATGCGCTTCGTCACTAATAAAAGTTACCGTCGGGAAGATATTTGACTCCGGTAGAATTAAGACTGTGTCCAGAGCTAGTCTTGCAACTAGTAGTCCAGAATTTTCTTTAGGTTTAGGACTTTCAGGGTCAGTCGTCTCCATGTTGGCATTGCGATCAATTATCATGATGCCAGATTCTGGTCCCGATAACTGGGTTATTAAGCGGACGCCAGGGTCGTTTGTTTCGTTGTCGCTATCGATGTGCCAATTCTCTCTTGATCCTGTTGTCAACAAGGCAGATTTTGTGGTCATGATGTTGCTCTGATGCACCGTAAGCTCTCTTATGGCGTCAACGGCATCGATAAGTTGGGCGGGTTGATTAACGTAGCGTTTAGCACCCATCTTTTTGGGAAAGCTCCGGCCGTATTCGTCGGATAAGTCGTGACTTAGCCCAGCAATAGATATTGCGCCAATACCCAGGGTTAGAGCGTCGCTAACGGCTCGACTGACGGCCTCAGGGTTAGACCTCGGGTTTATGTCGAAGGCGTGAATATTAATATCGCTATAATTAGGATTTCTTTTTTGTGACATTGGTTGATTTCCTAATTAATTAGCTGGTTTTCGGCTACGCATCTCGTCAGCCTTGAGGTCTAGGCCGGTCATGTAATTTGCAGATCCGATAGAAAGATCGACGATAGCCATATCTGTTCGGTTGCCTTTAATTATCTTGTAGAATGGTGATTCGGCGTTTCTTACTCCTTCATCTGTCTCTATTGGTAGGCCATTTCTTGGCAGTGGTGATTCAGGTATAACGACTACTGAGCCCATTGGAACTCGCGCGATGTTAATAACAGCTAAAGCTTTTGGTTTAGGCTGCCAGATTTCATTCTTTTGATCAAATCTAACTTGGTCGTTGTCGGCAATAGACACAACAGATGTGTATAGGCCAGATGCGTTGGCTAGCATTCTAACCCCAGGCTTAACAACACTCTTGTCTTGGCTCCATCGAGTATCTGTTCCAAGCTGAGTAAGATTGGTTGCGGCTACCTCTACATCGTCAGGAATATCTGTAAATTTTGCAATTGTTTCTGTCAGGCTATCGAAGGCGGAAATTTTATCTACAGTTACTCTGCCTCCTGCGTTAGGAAATTTCATAGCAGTTAACTCTCTATTGTTGTAAGCACCATTTATCACACCAAAGCCATGTATAGCCATTGACGCCAGTGCGCTACGTGTGGCAGCCTCTGGATCCTCTCGGTAGTCAAAGGCTTCAACTTGCTTTAGATATGTTTTGTGCTCTCCCATAAGGCGATTATTATAGTACATGCATAGGTTTGTGTCTATAGCCAAAATAACAGATGACTTCCTTGGTTTTGAGTGCTGCTACAATTTATGTTATAATATTACTCATTATGAGCGTGTCAAGCGGGGACCAGCAAGGTAATGAGAATTATAAGGAGAGCCAGAGGCCGTTAAGATGGCAGAAAGGCCCATTCTTGGTGTCTTGGTTATCTAAGCGTAATTCCGAGCCTACAGAGGCTGAAAATCCCTTAGAGTCATCAAATGGCGAGACTGACACACCCCAGCGCCGATTCAAAAAAGCTTGGAGTAGAGCATTTGGTGGGGTAGCCATAGAAAGTCCCATGGAGATTAATAGCTCGCCAAATATTTTAGAAGATTCTTACGAGGAGATTAGTGAGCCCGCGCCACTCGAATTTATGCCAAGCAGCAAGGGTGATTATCAGGGGTTGATGATTATAGATCACGCCGACGATTTTGCCCTAGACCATGCTTTGCTGGCAAGCTTAGTTTCTGACACTATTTCTTCACCGGATCATAAGCCAATCGCGCGGCAATATTTGAATGACTCCTTAGAAACAAAAACCAACATAACGACAGAGCAGGCTAAGTCTTCTCGTTCAGTTGCCAGAAACTTTAGTTCGCCTGCAGAAATACCCTACGAAATTCGTGGCAAGAAACCTGAATCAATTTTAAGTAGACCGGTATCAGCTACCGAAAGATCCGAAGTCATCGAGGGTCAGTACGAGCCTAATCCAGAAATTAGGGCCGATGGTCCAAAGGCTACCCGCAGTAGCGCCACACATGTTGGGGTGATTTTGGCCTCTCGTCCTACACCTACCACGCCCACCACAGATGATTATTCTACCCAATACCAGGCCCCGGTAGAAGTAGCCAAGCCAGAATCTGCACCGTTAAATTATGAGCCTCTCTACAGTATTTCTGCCCCGAAGTCGTCCACCTTCTTCAAGGCTGCATGGCCACTCGAGCCAATGGTTAGCAGGCTGCCGGATGGACCAGAAAATCAAGAAGAGTTATTAATGCTATCAGAAGAATCCGTCTACAGTGACCTTTATCGGCGTGCCATAAGAGGCGGCTTCTTCGGCGGTCTAGCTACAATATTTGTCATAGTGGTGGTTAGTATAATTAGTTGATCGCTATCGTGTGGCGTAATCCCCAAGTTTTTGATAATATTCAGTAGTAAAAGGAGCTCACATGTTTAAACTAGATGACAATTTATTACAAGAATTAGGACTGGGCACTTTGCCGGCAGTCGAGAAGAATAAAATGCTCAGCCATATTTATGAGACGCTAGAAATGCGTGTTGGTATGAAATTGGCAGAAC
>CALREK010000035.1:0-6551 GCA_943355165.1 uncultured Saccharimonas sp. (SeqCode)
CTAATTGCCTCACAACTAAAAAGATTAGGCTGGGAACGATTGTCTGGAGAATCACACTTCGACAAATTACTGCGACCAATTATCTTAGGAATGGCATCGGCTGCTGATGAACCGACAATTGTTAAGCACTGTTTAGAATTATTTGCCAAAATAGAGCACAACCAAGAAATTGACAGCGATCTGTTAGTAAACCCATCACAGCGAAAAGTAAAACGAGGCATAGACATCGACCCAGATCTTAGAGGAACTGTGTATGGTACTGCTGCCAGACTAGGCGGCCAGGATGAGTTCGATAAACTTCTAAAACTTCATAACGAGGCCACCTTAAGCGAAGAGAGAGTTACGCTTTCAGCAGCCCTCACTGGATTCAAACAACCAGAAATAATCGACCAAGCACTTAGTATGATAGATAGCGATAATGTACGCGCACAAGATATTACCTATTGGATCGCCTACAGCCTTCTTAACCGCCACGCCAAACAACAGACATGGGATTGGCTCAAAACACACTGGAACTGGCTAGAAAAAACATTAGGCAGCGACCTAAGCTTCTATAGAATGCCGGTATATGTTGGTAGAGCCTTCAGCGACGAAAAATTCCTGGAAGAATACAAAGCCTTCTTCTTGCCGAGAATGTCCATTACGCTTGAGAGAACCTACAATCAAGGCATTGAGATGATACAGTGGCAATCTGCCTGGAAGAAGCGTAGCCTTAAAGAAGTTAAAGCCTTCTTCAAGAATCAAATCTAATAGTTCACACTTTCAATGAACTCTGTAACTGTATAATCAATTCCGTCGACATTTATTGCGGATAGCCTATAGTCGCCATTCCAACCATCATTAATCAGCCACACTTCTGCCCCAAAACGCATTTGTCTAAGTTTTTTGTCTGTTATATAATCGAGGCCAGCTCCCTGCTGAGCATTTAGTCGATATTTAACTTCAATAAAATAAATAACATCTCTACGTTTTGCCACTATGTCGATTTCACACATTCGAGTTCGGTAGTTGCGTTCGATAATTTTATAGCCTAATTGTTCTAAATATTTAGCAGCAACTTCTTCTGCCTTGTGACCGTTCGCATAATTTGTCATTACACTCTGTTTAATAGCATCTGTTTGACGGGTTTAAAAGAGAGTCTGTGCAATTTAACTACGCCTAAGGCCTGCATCGCCTGCAGATGCTGAGACGTTCCATAACCTACATGCTTTTCGAAACCATAGCCAGGAAATTCAAGGCTAGCTTTGCTCATATACTCATCTCGTTTTACTTTTGCGTAGATACTGGCGGCGCTCACTATAGGGTACTCATCGTCGGCTTTAATGACGGCTCGACTATTTAATGAACTGTGGGCTGGAATCTTAGATACATAGTTTATATCGCCGTCCATGATAACTTCCTCGGCATTTAATGGATCGATATTACCCAAAGCTCTCTGGACTCCCAGAATCATTGCCTGAGCTAATCCGACACTATCAATCTCTTCTGGCTCAACCCAACCCTCTCCAAGGTCGCAACTTTCAATAATCAGAGGGTAAAACTTTTCGCGCTGTTTAGCAGATAGCTTCTTGGAATCTTTCAAACCCACAGGTAGATCTGCTTTTGGTCTTGCAGCCACTATTAGTAACGGACCTGCCCAACAACCTCTACCAACCTCGTCTATTCCTATCATAATATTAGTATCGCCTATCGTGTTAGATGTTACTAGTACAGATATTCGTTTGTCATTTATATGACATTAAAAAAACCCAGTAATTCTGGGCTTTTTTGCTTTTATAGCTTTTTGTCTAACTATTCAGTTTTTGCGTCTTCAGCAACAACTTCTTCGTTTACTACGGGTTCAGGGATATCGTTAACGCCTCTTTTGTCAAAATCGACACTACTAAGACGAGCGTTTTTACCTGTAAGTGCGCGCATATAACTAAGGTAATTTCGGCGTACTTTACTTCGCTTAGTTACTTCGATCTTAATAACGTTAGGACTGTGTAATAGATAGGTCTTTTCAACACCGACGCCGCTTGCAATCTTACGTACACAGATTGTGCTAGTTAAACTATCCTTGCGTGATGCACGAATAACCAAACCTTCAAATATCTGAACGCGCTCTTTAGCGCCTTCTTTAATTTTCTGGTGTACTTTTACAGTATCGCCAGACTTAACGTCGACGACGGCGTGTTTTTTGTATTTTGCTTCAACTGCATGTATTACGCTTTGCATAGACTTACTACTCTACCTTATTTAACTCTTTAAATCAAGTATACCATATCTGTTGCGGGATTGGAATAGTGACTTAACCACCAAAACATCGTCATAAAAGCTACCCTACGACTCGGTATACTTCCTCTAGTGTAGTTTCGCCCTTAATTGCCTTAAGAACACCCTCTTGCAACATTGTAGTCATCCCGCTCTCTATAGCCGAAGCCTCGATATCTTGTGTTGTTAACTTTTGACTCTTTTGTAGGAGTTCATATACTGGTCCACTCATTATGAATTGTTCGCGCAAGGCCAACTGGCCTTTATAGCCGTAAGGATTTTCTTCAGATACACCTGGCTTATAAAGTTGCAGGTTTTCCAAACTTGGCTTTTCTACAGAAGCAGGAAGTCCGTCAACTACCTGTTTAATTAGTTGCATGGTCTTTTCGTCAGGCTTATAGGGCTTCTTAATGGCATCATCTAAGCGCCTAACAAGCCGCTGCGCCATAACTAAACGAATAGCAGATAGAAATAGTGGATTCTCGCCAATAATATCCATAATGCGTGTAATTGCAGCCGACGCAGAACTAGCGTGAAAAGTAGACAACACGAGGTGTCCCGTCAGAGCAGCCTGCAGAGCAGTTTTGGCTGTATCATTATCTCGAATCTCTCCAACCATCACGACGTCTGGATCGAGCCTTAATACTGCTCTAAGTTGGTCGGCAAAGCTAGTTTTATGCTCAGGAGTATTGTTTACCGATATCTGAGTCACGCCTTCGAATTGATATTCAACAGGATCTTCAATAGTTATAATCTTATTCTCGTCTGTGTTCAAAGTTTGAAGTATCGAATATAAAGTCGTAGTCTTACCAGAACCTGTAGGCCCGACAACCATGACTAGACCGCTCGGCTTAGCTATAATATCTTCTACTACTTTTCTTTCTTTGTCAGATAGACCCAATCTGTCTAGGTTGTACATGCTCTGGTCCATGTTGAATAAACGCATGACAATATCCATGCCGTTGATAGCTGGCACGGTCTCGACACGCAAGTTGATATTAACAATAGTACCATCCGCCATTTTCGTCTTCTCTGCAATATGCCCCTGCTGCGCATCTAATGAAGCGGTCGAGACGTTTGCTCCACTGGCAATGGCTGAGATCAGAATATGAGCTTTAGCGAAGCTGATTTGCGCTATTGGGTGCAGCACTCCATCTATACGAAAACGGATTCTGGCATATTTGGACTGATTCTCAAAGTGGATATCTGATGCATTGAGGCGGTGAGCCTGTTGAACTAAATAAGCCAACATGTCGTCGGCCTTAATCTGTTCGAGTATGGCAGAGACTTTTTTTAGAAGGTCGGAATTCCCGGCTGATGCTACTTCAATATCTTGATAAATAACTTGCCTTGGAGGATCATACAACAACATATAGTCTTTGAAGCCTGAGTCGGAAATAAGCGTATATTCAACTCGCTGATCTTGAAAATGCTGTGTTAAGCCGTTAATAGTCTGTTGAGATGTTGTCGTAGTTAAACCAAAAAGAATATTGTGTTCATCTGCAAATAAAGGTACGACGCGGTACTTCCTGATATCTCCAACTGCTAGGACTTGTTTGAATAGAGGCCTTTTATTCTTGTAGGTATCGAAGTAGTCCATGCCAAGTACATTGGCACGCCTTGCAGTAGACAGCTCTTCGTCTTGTCGAATATCATGTGACATAAGCATAAGTATATATGAATAGTATAGTTTTTACATCAAAATAGAGTCAGAAAATATAGCAAAATAACTTTAGATTTGCCACTTTCTTAAGATTTGTCCATACTGTGCTTGATGTCAAAAATTATTGTTATTGCCCACGATCTACGGAGTGCACATAATGTTGGCTCTTTAATCCGTACTGCTGACGGCTTAGGAGTACACAAAATATACTTTACAGGCTATACGCCTTACCCAATATCAAAAAACGACATTAGACTGCCACATATTGCTAGCAAAATTCACAAGCAAATAATTAAAACCTCTTTGGGAGCCGAAGATTTTGTTGATTGGGAGTACGTCGAAGATTTAGATTCACTAGTTAAAAGTTTAAAATCAGATAATTATCTAGTTGCTGCACTCGAGCAATCAGATAACTCTACTTCAATCACCGACTATACCGATAATCAAGATATTGCACTAATACTAGGTAGAGAAGTCGAAGGAATCGATGCAAAAATACTGAAACTTTGCGATCTAATACTTGAGATACCGATGCTAGGAAAGAAAGAATCATTGAACGTCACACAAGCCGCCGCAATAGCTCTTTATCAACTGCGCTGGAAAATACATAACCCAGATAAGCAATAGAACTAAGACTACTTTGTAAAATTGTCACATCGCTCTATACTAAATGTATGGCAGCAACAAACAACCGTAGTGCTCATAGCCAAAAGCGTCACGGTAAACATCAAAAACATACAAAAAAATTCCTTAACGTCTATTTACCTTACGTTCCCCTCATATTGATTTTAGTTACCGGAATAGTCTTTACGAGCTTGTGGCAGCCCCATGCTAAAAAAGGCGTTCTAGCCTACGCTACTAACATAGGAGTTGATAGTTTATTGTTACAAACGAATCAGCAACGGACCACAAATGGACTTAGTGCACTTACAATTAACGCCAAATTAAACCAAGCCGCCCAAGCAAAAGCTAACGACATGGTAACCAGAAATTACTGGTCTCATAACACACCAGATGGCGTTGAACCGTGGGCATTTTTTGATAACGCAGGCTATGCTTACTTCAAAGCAGGCGAAAATCTAGCTTTCGGATTCATGACAAGTAGCGACACTATAACCGGCTGGATGAATAGTCCATCTCACCGCGAGAATTTACTTAATAGCTCGTTTCAAGAAGTAGGATTTGGTTTTGCAAATTCCAGCGATTACGTTAATAACGGCAATGAGACGGTTATTGTTGCAGAGTATGGTATGCCATTGGCGCCAATAACACCAATAGTTTCGCCAGTAGTGACTTCACCGCCAGTCGTAAAGAGCACACCAACAGCAACGGCTGTAGCTAAGCCTACCTCAACACCAAAAATAGCAGCAGAACCAGTGGCTGTTATTTCTCCCAACACTGACGCTAAGCCTCTTGTCGAGCCTAGTACAATCAAAGTTTCACGCCTGACAACAGTCACAAATGGTAAGATGCCAATACTTACAACTGTCGCAATAATAGTGTCCATTTTAGCAATACTCACAATAGTCTCAAGACACGGAGTAAAACTTCACAAAATGATAAGAAAAGGCGAAAAATACGTCGCCTCTCATATGCTCTTGGATATTACCCTAATTAGTCTTATCGGTCTATGTTTGATCGTCAGTCAAACAGCTGGACATATTCGCTAAACTATTATCACAACCTAGTTAATCTTTACGTTCTCTGCACCTACTAAGTTATTTAAACTTTCTGTAACTTTGTCTTTAATGCCAATCTTTAGCGGCAGCTTGATGATTTGTTTATTTGATTCTTCACCCAGCACTAATACGACTTCTGTCTCGCCAGCGTTCTCGTCTATTAGATTCTTTAACTTTGACAATGTCGCACTATCTTCTGAATTTTTTATTCTAATATACAGTCTTTGAATTTTTGAATCATTTGATGTGGCAGTATTCTTTACTTTTGCAGGAGAAGGCGTTTTTAGTACTCTCTGCTTTTTACCTGTAGTTTCGTAAGCAATCGCTTGTTCTATAGTCACTTCTCTAGCGTCATCGACTAGAATTTTAAGATCGGAATGAATGTTGCCCTCTCGGTCCTTGCCGTTGACCTTACCCTTAACAAGTACAATATGATCGCGCTGCCAGATGCCAATAGTCTTTTGATATATTGACGGGAATAAAACTAATTCACACTCTGTATTTTGGTCGGCAATTTTAACAAACGCCATTTTTTGACCATTCTTGGTTGAGATTTCTCTAAACTCCATAATTATCCCGCCAATAGTGACTAATTTACCATCATGCTCGGGCTTAATACTAGCAAGAGGAACAGTTTGTTCGTCAAGAAACACTGTAAATTGCTCTAGAGGATGTTGCGATAAGTATAGGCCAAGTAGATCTCTTTCCCATTGCAATTCATCACGGCTGGTATAAGTAATATCCATGTTATCGAGAGCGAGTTTAGGTGTAGAAACCTCACTATCCAATTGGTTTCCGAACAAATCCGTTTGACCACTGTTCTTCTCCTTATGCAGGCGTGAAGAATAAGCTAATATAGTGTCGAGATTATTGAGCAGAACTCCCCTAGTTTCAAAACTAGAAAAGGCACCCGACTTAATCAAACTTTCCATAGTTTTACGATTTACAACTTTAGA
>CALREK010000036.1:0-6508 GCA_943355165.1 uncultured Saccharimonas sp. (SeqCode)
GCCTACTTTGTTAGTGCTAGCACATACAACTTTTTTAACAGCATACAAAGCGAAAGCTACACTATTGAGTCATACAGTATTATTACCAAAAATAATTCTGCAGTTAGCTTAAAGTCATCTAATAAATTAATCGGCTACATACAAGATGACGCCAATAATGATGCCGTACTCCAAGCAGTAAAGACTAAAACTTCTGCAACTCCAAAATCATACGGCGAACTAGCTAGTTTATGTGACGCCATTGACTCCAAAAATACCGACACTGCCGTTTTACGAACTTCGTACTTAACAATTCTAAAAGAAAACTACCCGAGTTTTTATCAAAATATTCAAGTGCTTGATACTTTTAGCATCAGAGTCAAAGCGCGTGCTGCCATAAAAGTAGACATTACTAAACCTTTTGTTGTCTACATCAGCGGTATAGATACATATGGCGACATTGACACAGTCTCGCGAAGTGACGTAAACATACTTGCAGTTGTTGACCCTCGTACTAATAAAATATTGTTAGTAAATACACCGCGCGACTACTACGTGCAACTGCACGGCACAACCGGCACCAGAGACAAATTAACACACGCCGGTATCTATGGTGTCGATATGTCTAAAGATACGATGCAGGATTTATATGGGATAGATATTAGCTATTACGTTCGGATTAACTTCACTTCTCTACTTAACATTATTGATGCTATCGGCGGGGTCAATGTTTATTCGGATAATGACTTTACGGCTTGGAAATATCACTTCGTACAAGGCTACAATCAACTTAATGCCGATCAAGCATTGGTATTTTCGCGCGAGCGACATTCATTCACAGATGGCGACCGCACTCGAGGCAAAAACCAAGAGCGTGTCATCCAAGCCATTATTGATAAAATGAGTCAGCCAGCTACACTAGCTCGCTTCCCGCAAATTATCAAATCGCTAGAGGGTAGCTTCCAGACAAATGCTAGTCACAATGTAATAACGGCGCTACTAAAACAACAAATGAACACACTAGGGGCGTGGACAACTGAGTCTATTAGTGTGGACGGCGTAGGCAGTCAGGACGCCACATACAGCATGGGATCGCAGCTACTCTACGTCATGGAACCAAACATTGCATCTGTCAATTTAGCTAAAGATAAAATTCAATCGTACTTAAAGTAATACTTTTTAGCTATCGTATTAACAAACTAGAGAAGTGCTAATAACTCGTCGGCGCTAGTGCAGATCATCAACTTTTCGCGTAGTTCTTTGGCACCATCAAAACCGTTGATGTATATTTTGCAGAATTTGTTTAGCGTTATAAGCTTGCGCTCATTATTTTTCCAAGTCTTAGCGAACAGCTCCACATGCTTGCGATAAAGAGCGATCTTGGCCTCTTTAGACATTGAGTCCCAAGGCGACACACCTGATTCATTATGAGCAAAAACAAAAGGGTCGTGGAATATACCGCGGCCGACCATTACACCATCTAAATTATGTTGCTTAGCTAGAGCTTCGCCCTGACTGCGCGACAAAACGTCGCCATTACCAACAATTAAAGTAGCAGGGGAGATCTTATCCCTTAGCTGCCTGACCTGCCCAATAATTTCCCAGTCAGCTGGAACTTTACTCATTTGTTTTCTAGTGCGACCATGAATAGTTAACATGTTAAGCTTTTGATTAAGTAATAATTCGTGCCATGTTAAGTCCACACTATTAAAGCCAACGCGAGTTTTAACACTTAGGGGAAGGGGAGTGAAGATATTTTTGTTGTCTCCCCCGCTCTTTTGATCATTCTTGATCTTAGCCCCATCCACAAGTCCGCGCTGACAAGCCTTAATAATCTCAATTGCTAAGTCCCTATTCTCTGGCAAAATAAAGGCCGAACAAACTCCACTTCTGACTACATTCTTCTCTGGACAACCAAAGTTCAGATCCATACCATCAAAACCAAGCTCAGTAATAAGCAAGGCTGTTTTATAAAAGTTCTCTGGATTCTTTCCCCATACCTGTGCAATAAGTGGACGCTCTTTGTCTGTAAATCTAAGTTTGGGCATTAGCTTTTCCCTGCCCGCACTCTGCAATCCATCAACATTCACAAATTCTGTGAAATACACATCGGCTGGCGCGCAATCAGAAATAATCTGACGAAAAACAGTATCCGTAACGTCATCCATAGGCGCCAAGACAAAAAATGGTTTTGGTAGATTACGTAAAGTCATCGACCTATTGTAACTTATCTTTCGCGTGTAGCTTATCTAGACCTTCGCTGGCGATTGGTCGTAACTTAGGGTAACCCTTGGCTACCTCTACCAATTTACTCATCCAAAATACCTGTCGATTAGCCTCTGAAGCCTGAGCTTCTGGCAAAACACGCTTTACTCCACCAACTCTCCACTCTTCGGTATCTACCATCAAATAATAATCTAAACCACCGTTTTCTGGTGTGTACTTAACTTTTTGAGGGTCATAGTCCATTTTGCTATAACTACCCTCATTCTTTAACTTTGACAAATCAACAAATCTTTTATAAGGCATTAATCCTGGCTGACGAATATCATTTTCTAAAACTACACTCAATCTAAGTTCCGGGTTCATGACCTCGTCCAACACTTCAGCAAATTGGCCAAGTTTATCCGCACTATTTTGGGCATCTAACGCATAGTCAATATAATTACGAGTTAGCTTTTTGGCGGCTCGCAATGGATCATCAACTTTTTGAGATTTTTGCCTCAAAACTACTTCAGCAAGATGCTTAGCAGCCCCGCCGACTTTCTCTGGAAAATTTTGTAAGCTCAAAGCCTCAACTTGTTCTGGTTTAGAGACAGGCAAAAATCCTGATACATAATCTATAGCCTCAATACGCTCAAAACGATCTAGGCCACGATTGGGATACGGCAATTCGATGTTAAAATTTTCTTTTTTCACTATTATTGATTTCTTTCAATACGAGCATTAATCACTTCTTGTCTAATGCTAATTGGAGTTTTAGGGGTTTGAGGGGTTTGAGGGGTTTGTCTGCCACGCAATTCATCTATTTGTTTTCGTACGCTGTCTGGCATTCCAACAGCTATCGCTGTCTCTCCAACTTTTTGAGCAGCATCTCTAATAATAATTGCCACTTGTTCGGGACTTTCATAACCAATATCTTCTGCGACTTTAGGATCTATACCATCTGTCACGCCACCGATTTGGTTGTTGCGAAGATTGTCGTAATATGCGGTTCTAATGTCAGATTCTTTTGTCATAATGGTAGTATTATATCATACTAACGCTTATAAGTCCAGTGTTTGTGCATCTTCTGGTATTTTGATTAGGTTAGCTCTATAGTACTGACATATAACTCTTAACATAAGGACTAAGACTAATGGCTAAAAAGAAGCGTAACGCAAAATCAGATAATAAAGTATTGGCAAGCTCATTATCTTTATTTGCACCAAGTATGAATGCATTTATGAGGAACCTGCCAACGTTTATAATTTTACTCGCACTACCCTTCGCGGTAACTCTGAATAATTTCCCGAACGGCATGAGCGACAGTAACGATATAGCAATTGATACTCCTATGATACTCGGCATAATTTTTGGCGTAGCTATTTTTCTTATAATTTATTTAATACTTTATGCCCTGATCACTAAACTACAACTTGAAGCAGCTAAAGGCAAAGTCGTAAGCCTTCGCCAACTCTGGGCCAGCACGAAATCTCGCATTGTTACCTTCGGTTTGCTTTGTATTGCGATTGCAGCTTTGGTGACTGTCGGCCTAATCGCCTTCATAATACCTGGGATTATATTTATTAGACGCTATGTGATGGCGCCTTATATTTTACTAGACAATGACGACATGACTATTAGTGAGGCGATGAATAAAAGTGCTGAGATGTCCAAGCCCTACTCTGGCTATATTTGGGGCGTAATAGGCTTGGTAATACTGCTGAGCTTCACTACTGTAATACCATTTACGGGTCCGATGCTTTCTTTCGTTCTCACATCTATATATGGAATTGCCTTGCCGCTTCGATATCTTGAAATCAAGAAATTAGGACGTGGTCATTCCCAGCGAAAAACGCGAAAAGCAATCAAATAGATAATAACCGCCCAGACACCTATCATTCCAAGTTGCGGCGCTACACCACCTAGTGATTTGCCTTCATTTGCTATAAGACGAATACCGTCAATTACTGGTGTTAGAGGCAGGTAGCTTGAGGCGTTCTGCAACCATTCTGGCATGGCATAACGTGGGAAGAACGTGCCAGACAAAAATAGCATAGGAAACACTATGATATTACCAAGTGGTGCGGCCTGACGCTCGTTACGAGCCCAACCACCTATAGCCAAACCTATTCCAAGAATCATTATTATACTAATGGCCAAAAAGGCCGCTAGCTCAAATACATTACCGACAAGCTTCAAATCATAGAAGACGATCGCCACCAAAAATAGTATTGCCATCGTCAGTAGACCAACTATTGCCTGCGAAAGAGCGTTCGATACAAAGTACTGCCAAACCTTTAATGGCGTAGTATGTAGCCTGCGCAATATACCCTGTTTTTTTAGTTCTGGAAACACACTAATCGGCCCAAAAATACCTAAACCAATAATAGAGAATCCTAGCAATCCAGCAAAAGTATAGTCAAAGCGCGACAAAGACTTCTCGTTACTGCGCTCAGACGCCACCTTAAATGTCTCATTAGACGGACTAAAGCTGTTGTTAATGTCCTTAAACTGGGCCTGAAGTACGCTCACTAGCGTTAAAGCGGCCTGCTCGCTATTAGCAGTAAAAAGAACTTTGGCGGTACCAGCTGGCTTGCCGTCAACAATGTTGCCAAAGTCTGTAGGCAGAATAATTGTGGCGTCAATTTCGCTACGCTTCATCTTCTCATTGGCAGTCGATTGGTTAGTAATACTATCAACAACTTTAAAAATTTTATCTTTATGCATGTCTTCTACATACTTTTTAGAAAATTCGCTACTAGAGTTATTGATTAAAGCTACTTTGAAGGAAACGCTAGGATCTTTGCCAAAAATTCCACCAAAAACGACTAAGAATATCAGCGGAAAGACGATAGTAAAGAATAAAGCCAGGCGATCACGAAAAAATCGCTTAGTGCTAAGCTTCACAAAAACATAAATCGTATAAAATTGCTTTTGGAGTGGAGTCATAGCATTAATCCTTTAACTTCTTGCCTGTTAAATCAATAAAAACATCTTCAAGGTCGGCTTGCTCTACGTGCTGAGCCTTCTTGAAGCCACGAGCTAGCAACTGCTTTACTAGCTGTTTTGGCGGTGCAATAGTTATAATATTGCCCTCGTCCATGATAGCCACGCGGTCACATAGTAACTCTGCTTCTTCCATATAGTGAGTGGTCATGATAATAGTGATACCTCTATCACGAATTTGTTGAACAAGGTCCCATAAATTTCGTCTAGCTTGTGGATCCAAACCTGTTGTTGGCTCGTCCATAAAAAATATCTTGGGACTATGAACTAGCGCCGCAGCTATACTAAATCGCTGCTTCTGGCCACCCGACAACTCTTCTGCATAACTCTTGGCTTTGTCTAATAAATCTACGTCTTCTAGCAACTTTCTGGCGTCAACTCGTTCACCATAAGCAGCGGCAAATAACTCTAATAGCTCTGTAAGACGTGTCTTATCCTGAAAAGCCGGGCTTTGTGGCTGAACACCGATAATTTGCCTGATTTTAGTAGGTTCTTCGGCAACATTAATGCCGGCTAGTATCGCCGTACCGCCGTCTATCTCTTTGATTGCTTCAATCATCTCCAAAATAGTGGTCTTGCCGGCCCCGTTTGGCCCAAGAATACCAAAAATCTCGCCCTCGTTAACCTCAAAGCTAATACCATTAACGACAGTCTTATCGCCGTACTTCTTGGTTAATCCGGTAACTTTTAGTAATACTTTTCCCATTTCACTCTCTACTATAGCCTAATTTTTGACATAAATAATAGCCCTAAGTTATTAAACTAGGGCTATTAATAGGCAAAGATGAATTATCTATCGCGCTTGATTGTCAAAAATCCATTGCGTGGATTTTCGTTGACTGAAAAGCCAGCTGGCAATTCTGATGCTTCTGGACGGTCGTCCTTGCTAAAGTAGTAGATCATCTGTTGCTTGCCGCCACGTAGTGTTACGTTCTTTGAGTTAAGATGATATGTTACGCCCTTGGAATTGGTGTGTTGATAACCCATAGTTACGAACTCCCTCTCTCTTATCGTTAGTAGTAGTACCCCTAACATACTCTGTAGTGTTTTAGATTGTCAACCCTATCGATCATTATTAGCCAAAAGATTTCCACAGATACGATAAGATAGCCGCTCTCCCGTGAATAATTAACAGATAAGGTCACCACCGAAGTTAGTATTTAAAAATTACAATGTAAAAATGTAGTAAACGACTCCTAATAACAGGTTGCAAATCAATGTGCTTATGTATTACACTAATTAGTGAAAATAATAGAGTTAAAAGGTGGAGTAATTATGGAATTTGCCCAACGCGGTACACAACAATCATCAAGCCCGA
>CALREK010000037.1:0-6390 GCA_943355165.1 uncultured Saccharimonas sp. (SeqCode)
AGAAGTGGCTAGTCGAAAAAATAGAGTATTACTTCACTCAAGCCGAACAAAATAGTCAGCCATCAGCAGCTCAAATTGATGAACTATATGTTTTAGTTGGTGCTCTAAAGGTGTTGGGGCTTAATGGAGCTCAGCAAAGCTTCATGCCAAGATTAAGCGACCTAAGAAAACTCTTAATCGAAAATGTATAATTAGTTACCTGTCTCCTATATACTCATAAGGTGACTATTATTCAAGCGATATTTTTGGGCATCGTCCAGGGACTAACCGAATTCATTCCTGTGTCTAGTTCGGGGCATTTATTGTTAATACAAAAAGCAATGGGTCTTGCCGAAAACGGATTCACGTTCGATGTTGCATTACATATTGGTACATTGATGGCGTTATTTCTGTATTTCTACAAAGACTTACTCGGTATGTTACGCGCAGTTTTTGTTAAAAGTGATAAGACTAAACTTGCATGGTTACTAATTGCGGCAACTATTCCAGCCGCTGTAATAGGGTATCTATTTGAGAATGCTGCTGAGTCTAGCTTTCGGTCAGCCACACTTGTAAGTATAAATTTGGCTGTATTTGGGTTGATAATGTTATTAGCCGAACGATACTCCGCACGATATAAAAAACCAAGCGATTTGACCAACATCAGCAGGGCTCAGGCCTTAACAATGGGTGTTGCTCAGGCCGCTGCCATAGTGCCTGGAATATCTCGCTCTGGTAGTACGATTACTGCTGGTTTGTTTATGGGTCTTGATAGAGTGTCTGCGACAAGGTTTTCGTTTTTGTTGGGAATTCCAATTACTCTAGGTGCAGTATTGAAAGTACTTGTTAAGCGCACGGCGATTACCCAGATTTCTGATAATTCTACTCTGTTTTTGGTTGGTGTCGTGACAGCTTTTGTGACGGGTCTTTTTGCTATAAAATTCATGCTCAACTACTTGAGCAAGCACAGCTTGGCGATTTTTGCCTATTATCGATTCGTGCTAGCTGCTGTAGTTTTACTACTCATTTTTATTAAGTAATTAGCGCTCTAATTGACTGCAATAATACTACATATAGTGCCTGTGTTTTGTGGTACCATAGTACTATTAACAAATTATGAGCTGGAATCCTGTGTGAATCAGGAACTGTGCCGCAACGGTATATATTTTTGACGAAATATAAGTCCGATACAGCTACTTTTAAAGCCTCCCGTGCAGGAGCAAAAAATGTCTTTGACGCCTTTTTCTCTGCCTGTACTGGGGAGTAAAGGTGTTTTTTATGTCAATGGCCGCCACCGCAGAGGTGTTGCAAGACTATGAGCGACTTGAGTATATTCCTCGAGTTGTTAATATTGCAGAAATGCCGGAAGATAGGCTGGTTCGAGCTAGGGCTGAACGTTTTATTCGGGGTGTCGGCAAGTCAGCTCTCAAAACTGTTGACATAGAGCCGGTTCAAGAAGTAGAATCGAGTCCGCAAATAAATTCACTACATGAGGCTATACATGGAGCGGCTTGGGGGGACGAAAATGCTAGAAATCTAGTAACTAAGAATGTTTATACGGATGTAGTTGAGAGAATTTATAAAAAGGGCAATATAACTAAAACAGACCTTAATATTAACGAAGACGGCGAGATCGTCCAATTTGGTCAATCAATGCAGTCAGTTTATGAGAATAGTTTGATTTATGCCTCTGCTACACCAAAAATTCGGCAGCGCAGTGAGGCAGAGGCTCGTAATGGTTTTAGGTTGCAGCAGGCAATACAACAAGATGTATTAGATGATCATTATTTTGTAGTTATATCTCGTTGTGCTGATGATATGACAGAGTCCGAATTAAAAGAAAACGGGTTTTTTGCTGACAGCAAGACCACTGTTATTCAGGCTACTACAAAGGATCAGGATGGGCTGGCAATGGCTTCAGCGTTCGTGGCTGGAGTTAGGTCAACAGGTCAGGAAAGGCATGATGGCGTTACGATTGAAGCGATGGCAGACGAGCTGGGTGTTGATTATAGTGGCAAAAGCGCAGTGCAGATTATCGATGAGCCATTATTAATTCACAAAAGCTTAATGCCTAATGGAGTAGCTGATCTAGTTAAGCTATACGATAAACACGCTGGTGGAACATTTTTTGGTGAGGATAGGCCAGTTCAAGATTATCAAGAATATGAAAAATATTGTCAGTCACGCGAAGATAATTTAGCTCCAACAGTTAACTCAATAGTTAATCAATTGATTGTAGAAGCCGCAGACATTCAAAGTCCGATTGATGCGGTGAAGCGCGTGAATGAATTGTCAGGACAAACTCTAGTAAGACATGCCATCAAAGTAGACAAAACAATTGACCCTATGGTGTTTGGAGAAGTTTCTGCTGTTCATATAAACGAAGCCAGAGAATACGCCGCTCATGGTCATCACGAGCTAGCCAGGGCTGCTGAAAATTTGGCGCAGAATACCCAAAAATCTTCCTCGTGCGCCTCGGTATTAGAAAAAGCCAATTCTTCTAATACCATAGGCGGAGAAGGTTCTCTGGGTACCGAAAAAGATGAATCCGGTCTAGCCGCCAGTAGTAGTATTAGGTGCATTAATTGTCGTAAAAATGTCAAAAAAGCCGAAGTGGTCAAAAAGGATTGTTGGGAATGTCCAAGCTGTCAGCACAAAGTCGATATCTGTACTGGCAAAGTTTTGGTAGCGGGTAAAAAGTAGAAGTAATTAGCCACTTATTGACGTATTATAAGGTTAATGAAAAATAGAATAGGAATATTTAGTGGTAGCTTTGACCCTGTGCACGAGGGTCATATTGAATTCGCGCTGCAGGCAGTAAAAACAGCCAGGCTGGACTATTTATATTTTCTGCCCGATATAGAGCCAAGGCATAAATCAGACGTTACGCATGTTGCTCATAGGCTAGAAATGTTAAAGTTGGCTATTAGGCCTCACCCTAGTTTTAGGGTGTTGGAATTGCCGGATAAAAAATTCAGTATAGCTACTACCTTGCCACGACTAAATTCGCATTTTAAGGACGACGAACTATTCTATGTTTGTGGTTCAGATGTTTTGGCATACATGCAAAGCTGGCCTTTGATAGAAGGCTTTCTTAAGAGCGTAGGTTTAATTATTGGCATCAGGGAAGGCCAGGATCCTAATACGATAAAGCAAGCCTTGGCGAGCCTACCTACGTCTCCCAAAGAGATGTTCATCATGAAAAGTCCCATGCCTAATATGTCGTCTAGTCAAATACGGGATGATTTAGGGCATGCTGGATTGCTTGCAAGTACTGCCGAGTATGTTGATTCCAATAAACTATACCGACGTATTAATTAGTCGATTGCTTCAGCAAAAAGTTCATAGTGCGATTGTAGATATGCCAAATGTTTTTCACGGTATTTCTTAAATTCGCTTTTCTTAAGTCCACTCTTCTTTATGAATGCACCAATTTTTTCACTACCGATATAGTGAGGCAGAATTACATATGATGCTCCATTGGAGTAATGCTCGGCTGCTTCTTCTGCTGTGTTTGCAGTACAGATAAACACCGCGCTAGGGTTAACTTTTTCTAGCCATTTTAGCAACGTTTCATTTACCTGCATGTCACTAAGAGTAGAGACAATCAACTTGCTTGTTTCTAGATTTAATTCGTCCAATAATTCTAAATCGGTTATATCCCCATATATATAGTGAGCGTTTCGGTTTTCTAAACTTTCGATCACGCCTGGATCATAGTCGACTACAATATACGATTTAGAGAGTTGCTGGAATACCTTAAGAAACTCATGTCCTCCTTTTAAGAAGCCAACTAAAACCAGGTCATAATGTTTCTTTTGTTCTCGTTCTTTACGAATTTTTTTGCGCTCAAACATATGCAGACTACGCTCTAAAACATTATATAAGCCGTCGCTATATGTTATTAGGTATGTCGATGCACCAATAGTAAATAAACTAATAACTGTTATGAGTGTTAGTACTTTTTCGTCTATTTGGCCTAAGCTACTAGCAAGAAGTACGATTATTAACGAGAACTCACTAACTTGTGTGCCTGTCATGGCGGTCTTAAAGCTTGTCTTTTTGGTGTAACCGGATAGACCCATAATTGTCATCACAACTAGAGGGTTACCAAATAGTACTAGAGAAGAGAAGAAGATGGCTTTTGGTAAGATTGGTATTACAGTACCCAGATGAAGGTGTGAGCCGATAGATATAAAGAACAGTACGATAAAAAAGTCGCGAAGCGGTTTAAGTCTAGAGGCGGCTTCCGCTGCGTAAGGAAGAGGTGCTAGGATTACTCCAGCTATTAATGCACCTACTTCTACTGAGAATCCGGCTTGTTTAAAAAGAGCCGCCACGCCTAATCCCCAGCCTATAGCAAATAGGAATAAGAATTCTTGGCTGCCTGCGATCATTTTATGTAGTCTAGTCAAGATCAAGCTTCTAAACAGTGCCAGGGCAATTAGTAGTCCTATAATCTTGTAGATTAGCGCCCAGACGCTTGAAAATGTCATTCCACCGTCAACGCTAGCCGACACCGCAACGAGAACTGTAGTAGCAATCAAATCTTCAATTAATAAGAATCCGATAGATATTTTGCCGTAAAGTCGATTCTGTTCTTTTTTATCATTAAGCAATTTTAGGATAATTATAGTGCTAGAGAACGACAGAGAAATTCCTATATAAAAAGCTGCCGTAGTGCCGTATCCGAGCAGGTGGGCTAATCCGAATCCAACGCTAGTAGCAAGTAATACCTTGCCTATTGCGATGTAAGCGGCGATTCTACCAACCTCACGGATAACTCGAGGGTTAAGGCCTAGTCCTACGATTAGTAGCAGTAGGGTAATACCAAAGTCGGCAAAAACCTGAATACTGTCTGGCGAGTCAATAATCCCTAAAAGAGCAGGCCCAACAACTATGCCAGTTATTATGTAGCCTATTATAAGAGGCTGTTTGATCAAGCGCATAACAATACTTATTGCTACGCCAACTGCGATCACCATGCTCAAATCATTGAAGTTGCTATGCATTAATAATATCTATCCCTCTTTAGTTTATTCTATCACGAGCTCGAGCATACTCATGAGCAAAAAGTCGCCTCCATATGACTAAGTTAATAAGTGAGCTATTTTGTCCTAGAAGCGATAGTTTTCGTGTAAAAAAGCAGGTTAGTCTTGCCTATTTTATGCATCCATAAACAGTGGTGATTATTTATTTAATAATTATGTTGACAAGCATAAGCTGGTTGTGAGAAACTGTAGGCACTTCAGATAGTCGAGGTTAAAGACTTCGTCGAAGACAAAAACAACAAAAAATGTGCGTGTGACGAGGTCTGGTGTCGGTTTGTAGAGGGAAGTTACGAAGTGTCAATCAAAATAAAAATAATATCAACAAAGAGGTGTATTGTGGAAGTAAAAATTCGACGACCAAAATGGCAGCAGTTCATCCAGTACTAATAGTTAGCTCGTGGCTTCAATTTAACATTTAACATTGACGCATTGATCATTAATTTGTCATTTGGGCATTTATCATTGACCATTGAGGCTACAGGCCCAACAAAGCTATTTCTGTCCTAATCTTCTTAACTTGACTACTTTTTCTGTCTTTCAATGATTAAATAACGAAATGATAAATTAATGCATCAATGACAAATGCATCAATGATCAATCCTCCCTATTTCACTATCTACTTGTTTTTGGCGGCTATAGCGTCTTCAATAAGTTTGTTGAAGCTGGCTTGATCTCGAGGATTCTCTTCGATCTTTTTGCCGTCTAGAACAAAGGTTGGGGTTGAGTCTGCGCTTATTGCATGCCCAGCTTTGATATCGGCATTTATGAAGTTGTTAGTTTCATCGCTAGCGTAGTCGATATTAAATTTCGCTAAATCTAGGCCGAGCTGTTTAGCTGATTCTTCGAAGAAAGTTTTGGCGTTGCTCGCACTGCTCCAGCTTTTCTGTTGTTCATATAGAAGGTCATGCATTTCCCAGTATTTGTTTTGCTTTCCAGCCGCTTCTGTTGCGCGTGAGGCGGCAAGTGCATTAGGATGTATCGTTATTAATGGATAATTTCGGAACTGAAAGAATATGTCGTCTTTATATTTTTCGGCAACAGCCTTAACGATTGGATAGTATTGACCACATGCCGGACATTGGAAATCTCCATACTCAATTAATGTTACGTTCTTTTTGCCGGACCCGATTATATGGCTAGTTGTCTGGTCTTTGTTTGTGCCGCTACCTTCGCTAATGCTAGCCTTGCTTTTACTTGTATATGATATACCGGCAAAAGCTATAATTATCACTGCTAAAACCGCCAAAAATCTTTTGCTCATAACACCTCTTTTCCTCAATTTGTACCTATAATTATACCATAAGGGGCTATCTATAGCGAGGCCTGATATAGATTAGTTGGACTAGCTAGTTGCGTTTGG
>CALREK010000038.1:0-6327 GCA_943355165.1 uncultured Saccharimonas sp. (SeqCode)
AGCAAGTCTGCAGATTAAACCAAAGAACGTTAATAAGATTGCAGAGATTAAGACCTTTTTGGACAAAAAAGAGATTAAAGATTTGCAGTCCGACGAAACATCCTACTCCGGTGATCGCAAAGAGGCCGTCGATAAGATAACTCATGCCACTGATTTTATTCGTAGAGCGGGTATCATAGGCGTTTTGGTTTTTGCAGTAATTTCGATGCTCATAATTTTTAACACGATTCAAATGGCTATCTTTAACCGTAGGGATGAGATAACTATTATGCGTCTTCTAGGTGCTAATACTTCATTTATCCGCGGTCCATTTGTTGTTGAGTCGGTTCTGTATGGAGTTATATCAGCGATGGTTTCAATACTTCTGTTGAACGGATTATTTGCGGTTTCTTCGTCTACACTAGAAGCGACTAGTTTAGGATTATTGGATATAAATTATGCCAGTAGATATTTCTCCAGTCATTTTTGGATATTCATGGCTCTTCAGTTGGGCGTAGGGGTATTTATTGGTGCAGCCTCATCTATTATCGCGACTCACAGGTATCTCAAGTTTAAAACCACCAAATAGTCTGATCATAAACTAATTAAAGATGTATAATGAACCTACTGTTATGTCTGTTAATCAAAGGTATCGTATATGTCAAAAATTATAAATTACAAGCGACTTCCAGGTTGGTTCACAAGGTTGCATAATAGCTTTCCAGGTGCTACATTTATAGTGGTTATGTTAAAACAAAAAAAGCTAAATAGATTACTAAAAATCATAAAGAGCACCCCGACTCTTATTATTACTATTGTTGTAGCGAGCGGGTCGATTATCGTACCTAGAGTATCAGCCGATCAATTTGATGCACAAATAACAGCCCTTCAGCAGGCCAATGCAGTAAAGCAAGAAGCCAAATCTCAGCTCGGATCAGAGGCTGCCTCGCTTAGCGACGCCATGTATAAACTTCAAGTACAGATTGACGCGCTACAAAGTCAAATTGATGCTAATAGGGCTAAAATGGATGATCTGCAAAACCAAATTATCGCCGCAGAAACAGAATTAGCTAAACAAAAGGTTATATTAGGTGAAAGCATCAAGGCTATGTATCTCGAGGGGCAGATCTCTACTTTAGAAATGCTAGCTTCAAGTAAAGATTTGAGCGAATTTGTCGACAAGCAACAATATAGAACTGCCGTTCAAGCAAAGATTAAAGCTTCTGTTGATAAGATTACTGAATTAAAGATTCAGTTAAAAGAGCAAAAATTAAAGGTTGAACAAACTCTTAATGATCTGCAGATCCTACAGGCCCGAGTTGATACACAACGAGCAGAGCAGGCTAGACTTTTGTCGCTTAACCAGTCCGAACAAAACGCTTTAAATCTACAGATAAGACAGAATAGCCAAGCCGTTGCTGCATTAAGAGCAGAGCAGGCTGCTGCAAACGCTAGATTGTTTAACGGAGCTAATGTTGTGCTTGGTACGGCCTGTGACACTGCACACGGCGACACCTATCCAAGTCCGTGGTGTTCTTCCTATCAAGACAGTATGTTCGATAGTTGGGGTATGTATAACAGAGAATGTGTTAGCTATACGGCTTGGCGTGTTGCAGAAAGCGGTCGTTATATGCCTCCGTGGGGATGGCAGGGTCTAGGTAATGCTAATCAATGGGATGATGACGCTAGGGCGCAAGGTATACCTGTTGACGGCAATCCGCGGGCAGGCGATGTGGCGATAAAAAACAGTATGCCTTATGGTCACGCAATGTATGTCGAGAGCGTAAACAGCAATGGCAGTATTAATATTAGTCAGTACAATTATAGTTACGACGGCAGATTCTCTTTGGCATATAATGTGTCCGCTAGTGGCCTAGTCTTCATACACTTCCCGTAATTCGCAACCATAAAACTTTAGATTAATTTTACTGGTACTTGGCTCCGTTTATGTGGCATAATGCTTAGGTTAATATTATTGAAATATAAATGTGTTGGAGGGAATTAATCATCGCTTTACTTAAAATACCTGCTAGTCATTCGGATGAAAAAGAAAAGCGTTTTAGTGGTGCACGAGTGACCAAAATGATAGTCATTGTAGTGGCTATTTTTTGGCTAGGTCTATCGGTTGGTCAGGGCAAGATAGTTATCGGTCGTGATGCAATATTTAAAAAGCCTGTAAGCAAAGAGTCTCCTAATAATCTAGACTACACTGAAGTCGAGCAGATTTATGATAGTTTGCGAGAAAACTACGATGGTAAGCTAGACACTGCTAAATTAATGGATGGGCTCAAAGAGGGCTTGGCTAAGTCAGCCGGCGACCCGTATACTCAGTACTTCAATCCTAAAGAAGCCAAAGATTTTAATGAGCAGCTCACAGGCTCATTTACAGGTATTGGCGCTGAACTAAGCAAAGATACGACCACAAATTCAATAATAGTTGTATCGCCAATTTCTGGGTTTCCTGCCGACAAAGCAGGGTTACGTCCAAAAGATGTTATTGCAGAAATCGATGGCAAATCAGCCTACGATTTGTCAATATCTGACGCAGTCAGTAAGATTAGGGGCGAAAAAGGTACCACTGTAAAGTTGAGAATTATTCGTGACGGCAAACAAGACCTAACTATAGAAATAGTGCGAGACGAGATAACTATTCCAAGCGTGACTTCAAAAACGCTAGACGGCAATGTTGGCTATATCAAGATTGCTCGATTTTCTGAAGACACGGCTGAACTTACTAGAAAAGCAGCCGACAAATTCAAGTCAGATAATGTTAAGGGAATAGTCCTTGACGTAAGAGGTGATCCAGGTGGACTGTTGGATGCTGCAGTTTCTGTTTCTAGCCTGTGGCTGGACAACAAAACCGTTCTAACTGAAAGGCGTGACGGAATAGTCATAAAGACTTATAACTCAAGAGGTGTGTCTACGCTCAAGAATATACCTACAATTGTCTTGATAGATGCCGGAAGTGCCTCTGCGAGCGAAATTACAGCAGGAGCCTTGCGAGACAATAATGTTGCTAAGTTGGTCGGAGTTAAGAGCTTTGGTAAGGGTAGCGTTCAGCAGATTGTTCGCTACAATAATGATAGCTTCCTGAAGGTGACTATCGCTAGGTGGTATACTCCAGCGGGCAAAAATATCGATAAGGAGGGCATTAGCCCAGATACTGAAATTAAACGCTCTGACGAAGACTATAAATCAGGTAATGATCCTCAGCTCGACTTCGCTTTAACTCAGCTCAAGAAGTAAAGCTATTTGCTTCTGCCACTTTTGTCTCGGACAATAGCTTACCGTTACTTTTGGTTCGGCAAAAGTAACACAAAACCGAGGGGCGGTGTCTACTTCTTGGGTACTGCTCTCCGGTCAAGCCTGACAACAAGAGCGGACGACTCCTTGCAGTCGGCCAGCAAAGTAATCCATTGAGTTTGCTGGCAAGTCCGCTCCAATAGTTGTCAGTTTGACGAGACATGTATCAGGAAGCAGCCAAGCCCCATCTAAGACCAAGGATGCCCGCTGGAGGCGGGCAATATTTAAAATTATCAATGATTGTCTTTAGCAATCATTCCATGGGCTTAGTTGGGGCCTGGCGACTACCCGAAATAGATTCCGACAAGAGCACAACAACACTACCTGCCGAGGACTGTCTGAAGATGCGAATGCATCAAGTTCCGCAGGCTGTGTTGTGCTCCTTGTTCGGAAGCTATATCGAGTTGGTGCCACCGCCCCTCGGTTTTGCGCCATCTTTTGCCGAACCAAAAGTGGCATAAAGTAGTCCGCAATGACGCACTAAAATCTCATACAAAAGAGCAATAAATATTTCTTCCTATCCAGCCAGCCAGATTGCAGAGTTGCAAATTCTACACTTGCCATAAGCATAGAATGTAAGGTAGTATCTATTAAGTAAAGTGCGAAAAGAGGGGTAGTGTAACAGGTGTCCAGACCTACTAAGTATATTTTTGTTACTGGTGGTGTGCTTTCCGGATTAGGAAAGGGCATAACAGCCGCCTCAATCGGCAATCTCTTAAAGGCCCGTGGCCTCAATGTAAATATCCAGAAGTGCGACCCTTACTTGAATGTTGATGCCGGACTATTAAACCCTCGTGAACACGGCGAATGTTTTGTGACTAAAGATGGCGCAGAAACCGACCTCGACCTTGGTCACTATGAAAGATTTTTGGATCAAGAGTTAACTTCGTCAAGTAGCTTGATGAGTGGACGAGTCCTACTACAGGTTATCCAAGATGAACGCGCTGGTAAATATGACGGTGAAGATGTCCAGATTATTCCGCATCTAACAGGTGCAATCCAAAAATACATAATGGAAGCAGGCAAAGGCTTTGATGTTCATATTATTGAAATTGGCGGCACAGTAGGCGACTATGAATCACTTAGTTTTATTGAGGCTATCCGCGAAATGGGAATTAATGTTGGACGCGATAATTGTCTTTATGTTCATGTTGTTTACCTACCATTCTTAGGAGCAAGCCAAGAAACAAAAACCAAGCCAGCTCAGAACTCAGTACGAGAATTACGAGGCCTAGGAATTGCCCCAGACATTTTGGTTGGTAGAAGTGAGAAAAAGGCTAACAACGGTGTTAAAACAAAGCTAAGTCTGTTCTGTGGTGTCGCCGAGGATGCTATAGCCTTATTACCGAATGCTTCCTCTATTTACGAGGTGCCATTAACACTAGAAGATACCGGTATTGCTGATGTTATTTGTGACAAATTGGACCTAAAAGCCAAAAAACCAGATCTAAAAACTTGGCGAGCAGTGGTCAAAAGAGCCACTAGTAATCACAAACATAAAGTTACAGTCGGAGTTGTCGCCAAGTATATGGACAATACCGACACATATATGTCTGTATTTGAGGCATTGCGTTCAGCAGCATTATGGAATGATGTTGACCTTAAGATACGCTGGATCGATTCTGAAAAACTCAAGAACGACAAAGATATCAAGAAGGCCTTTACTAATATTGACGGTATAGTTGTGCCAGGCGGTTTTGGTAGTCGAGGCTTAGAAGGCAAGATAAAGTCCGCTCAGTTTGCGTTAAACCAAAAACTTCCATACTTAGGCCTGTGTCTTGGATTACAAATGGCTGTTGTGGCGGCAGCAAGAAATGCAGGATTAAAAGACGCGACTTCTGCCGAAATGGACCCTAAAGGCAGAGAGCTGCTTATTAATACTATGTCAGGCCAAGAAGGTAAGGAAAACACTGGTGGCACTATGCGACTAGGAAATTATCCTTGTGTTATCGAGAAGGGAAGTTTGGCATCAAAACTTTACGGCACTACAAATATCATAGAACGACACCGTCACCGCTACGAATGCAGCAACGACTACACAGACCAGTACGAGTCATGGGGAATTAGAGCGGTTGGTAATTCGCCTGATGGTCGACTTGTTGAAATGATAGAAGGAACAGAGCATCCGTTTTTCTTAGCGAGTCAATTTCACCCAGAATTTTTGTCTAGGCCTAATCGCCAGCATCCAATGTTTGCCGGTTTTATTGTAGCCTGTAAAGACCGTAAAGATTGATAATTAACATAAGCAGAGGTACAATCAAGATATGGACGAACAAACACCCGTAGTATCAACAGCACCAATTAATAAGAAAGTTCTATTAGTAGAAGACGACGAAGCGTTAGCTACAGTCTATATAACTAGATTAGAGGCCGAAGGGTTTACTATTAAGCGCGTTCCGAATGGCGAAGACGCTTTATCTGCAGCTCTAGAATTTCACCCAGATCTAATACTACTAGATGTCATGATGCCAAAAATTAATGGCTTTGATGTTCTTGATATCTTGCGTAATACACCAGAAACTGCAAATGTAAAAATCATTATGCTAACTGCGCTTAGTCAAGAAACTGACAGACAGCGTGCGCAATCAATGGGTGCAAATGATTATTTGGTTAAATCTCAAGTTGTTATCGCAGATGTTGTTACTAAAATCAAAGAACATCTCGGTATTCCTATCGCTCCAATAGCTTAAAAAATAGTATCCAATAAAAAAGCTGCCATTGCTAGGGCAGCTTTTTTATTGTAAATGTTGCAATACTAGATAACTGTAACTTCAGTGCGGCCAGTGCTTGCGCCTGTAAAGCGTTTTACTCTACGAGTATTGAAGGTTACTACACCATCGCGGTTTGCGAAGATTGTGTAGTCGCGTCCAAGACTAGTGCCAACGCCTGAGCGCTTGGTTAGTCCGACTTGGCGAATTATAACCTGACCAGTTTTAACTTTTTGGCCACCAGATACTTTAACGCCCAGTCTTTGACCTGGACTATCTCGGTTGTTTTTACTGGTTCCACCGGCTTTTACGTGTGACATAAACTTTAATTCCTACT
>CALREK010000039.1:0-5959 GCA_943355165.1 uncultured Saccharimonas sp. (SeqCode)
CATAGCGACTGTTTTACCGTCACCTTCGTAGGGATTAAATAGAACTGAGCCGGAAATCATTATGCCAATAGATCCTAGAGGCGCCTGCGTGACAGTTGATGCTAATTTTGGAGTAGTGGTTATTTTAAAATCGTAACTCTGGGCTTTAGTAGGATCGTTAACTGTATGAGCAGTGCTTGCATCTGGCACAACCACCTGATTATTTGGAACGGCGTACTGGGAGTCCCTCTTGTGATTAGGTATACCGTTGGCCTGTATCCGTACTAGGCCACTAGTGAAGGAGATCTGCATGTCATTCCCCCACTTCACTTCTTTCATTACGGCAGCCGTATTAATTTGAGAAGTACCGGGTGTTGAGCTAGTTGTAATGACAGCGCTCGATGGACTAGTGTAAGTTTGCGTACTTGAACTACGATTAACTACAAAATACGCACCAGCCAAAACAATAACCAGAGTCACGCCTAATACTAATATAATTTTTTTCATGTTTAATTCTTATTATGACGAATGTGTCGGTAGCCTAGGATTACTAGCAATAACATTACAGCCGAACCGATAAGTGCGAGTATGGATGCATAATAAGCGATCAAACCAAATGTCCAATAGGCATAGCCATCACCAAGTAAAATTCCTCGTAATGTTTCGCCCTGGAATAGAGTTGCTTTTTGTGCCGTTAGTTTTGCGTTGGTTGGATCGAGCTTTGACTCGGCGCTTACTTCTGAATATGTTTTTCCATTAGCGACTTTATCTAGATGCCTTCCAATGAATCCGTTTGCATAAGCCTTCGCTTTAATGCCATCGTCTACCTGCTGGCCACCATATTTCTGAAGATCAGGAAACTCACTAGCACTTAAGCCTGGACTACCTGCTGGTGGAAAAAAGATTTTCTGCTGAACCAATTCACTTCTAACTGTAGAAGTTGCAAAATTATAGGCATACATCCCTATACAGCCAGCAACAAATAATATTACGGTGACAGCAAGTCCCAATAAAGTGAAGGTGACATCTAGTGTTCTTCTATCTGCTTTTTTGGACATAATGCGAATCCTATCTTTTTAATCGTATGATTATCTATACATATTAAATATATAGTGAAAAATTTAAAGGCACAAGCACTATCGTAATCTATCTGAACTTAATTGCGATAGAGATGTGAACTATATTTGGTATAATCTAGCCAATACATGAAAAATTCTAATAGTCCCAATATTTCTATGGTCATACCGGCCTACAACGAAGCCGAGGCTCTACCAGCTTTTCATAAAAAACTTTACGATATTCTTAAAACTACTAATCTGACTTTTGAAATAATCTATTGCGATGATGGCAGCGTCGACGACACCCCCAAAATTATAAAATCCCTTCAGAAAGATTACAGCCACATTAACTACGTCCGATTATCTCGCAACTTTGGCAAAGAGGCAGCACTAACTGCCGGAATCGCAGAAGCTAAAGGTGACTCAATAATAACAATGGACGCTGACAGTCAACACCCAGTAGATCTAATACCAGAGTTTATAAGCAAATGGCAGTCTGGTGCACAAGTAGTAATAGGCATACGAGTCAATCCTAGCGGAAAAGGCCTACTAAAGAACAGTGGACCCAAGATATTCAACAAGCTTTTTAAAGCCATAACAGGCCAAGCCGTAAACATTGGCTCGAGCGACTTTCGTCTAATTGACCGAAGCGTTCAATCGGCATTCCTAGAACTTCCAGAAAATAACCGGGTAACTCGCAGCCTTATTGACTGGCTAGGCTTTGACCGTGAATATATTGAGTTTAACGCCAACGATAGAGACGGAGGTAGCCCATCATATACTAGAAATATGCTATTTAAACTCGCTACGGATAGCTTCATATCTTCATCACCACGCCCTCTTTATATGTTTGGCTGGGTAGGAATATTTATAACTTCCTGCTCCTTACTTCTAGGGTTGGCAGTCATAATTGAACAACTAATAATGAACGACCCTCTAAGCTGGAAATTTACAGGTACTGCCATGCTTGGCATTTTAATTGTTTTTCTCGTAGGGATAGTTCTGTTGTCGCTCGGGCTACTATCGCTTTACGTCTCACATATTCACACACTTAGCAAACGAAGACCTTTATATGTTATCGACAGGAGTAAGTCGATTCATTCTGGCAAAAATTAATGCGCAGTAAATATAGCAAATTCCTTAAGACAAACACTGGTCGCTATTTAGTAGTAGGGGTGTCAATATATTTACTGGAGCTAATAATTATAGTAATTGCCCAAAAATTCGGAGCAAACACTATATTAGCGGTTGGCATAAGTTATTGGACAGGTTTTGTGGTGTCATTCTGGGCACAGAAACTATTAACATTCAGAGACAAACGTATGCACAAAAAAGTACTTTTTAAGCAAGTCTTTTATGCATCAGCTTTAGTACTATTCAATTTCTACTTCACTATTATGTTAGCAAAAACATTAGGCGATAGAGTGCCGGCACCAATAAGTAGAACCATCGCGCTTGGTGCGACTACTATTTGGAACTTTTATCTATACAAAACCCGTATTTTTGGCGATAACAACTTTCCACCTATCGAATAACCTCTTTTAAGAAACGCAATTTTAAGTCATACTGTAATGATTGAATCTATGAGTAAACCTAACAAAAACAACAAACGTACTATCATCAATAATCATAAGCAATCACGTGTAAACATCTTTAAGAAGATGGTTAACGACAAAAAATATCAGAGAAATTATCTTATAGGGTCGGTCATATTTCTTATAATAAGCACAGTCATTTGGGCAGGCCTTAGCGCAAGAGTGCATAGCAACAACGCCGACCAATTAGTAAACCCATACCTATACGAATCTTCTACGAGCTTCGGAAACTCAACACTACCTGGACAACATTCTCAGTTTTTGAAATGGCCAGTATTTTATGTAATTCATCTTTTTGGCGACACAGCCAGAAGTTATCAGGTCGCAACAATCATACTGGCCCTAGCAACCGTTTTGTTTTTTTGCAAAATACTCTACAAAATCGAAAAGCGACCTTTAGTAATTGGAACTATTTTTTTAGCTCTAGCTTCAGTACTTCTACAAATACCTGCTCAGCCCTATGCTGGAGCTTTATTGCCAGTCAATATGGGCATGGCCACTACCAGAAATATAGAATATGTCTTATATATAGCCAGTATCTTGGCGCTGCTACGTTCTCCAAAAATCAAGCATAGGCTCTTCCTGGTAGGAGTAATTGGCCTGAGCATACTCATAGCATCTGACGCATTATTCTTTAATATATCTTTAGGTGGCGCACTGATAGCGCTGTTTGTATACGCACTTAGTCGAAGGTGGAATCTAGTAACAACATCAGCCAGATGGATACTCGGGGTATTAGCAGGAGCAGCAGGATCATACGCCATTCTAGGACTTGTTAGTGCTATTGGTGTAGTAAATTTTTCTTCACAATCAACCAATACATACAACCTAGCATCAAGCCTGCATCAATTAGTTCTCGGCATTATATATGGAGTTAGTGGCCTTCTAGTGAACTTTGGAGCAAACTTTGCCTCTGACACAAATATTTTAAGCCAATTTCCTAAGCATGCTTTAGCAAACATTCTTTCATACTCTGGACCTGCATTATTAATAAACTTCGCGTTATTTATTGTGGGTATTGTGGCGGTATTCATGATTATCGAAAATAGCTTAAGAAAACATGGAGATTTTGGCGCCGACATCAACAATACATTGTCTGTAGCAATGATCTGGTCAACTGTTGCGGCATTAGGAGCATTCGTAATAACTAATCATTATTACGCTGGCGACGCGAGATATCTTAGCATCGCATTATTTACAATTTTTATAGCCGGCACCACATATTTACGCAAATTTAATATATCTTCAGAAAAGTTAGTTATAGCCGGCTATTCTATTGCATTGCTCAGTTTTATAAGCATGCCTGCTATCTATAAATACAATCGATTAGAATCGTCATCTACCGACGAATTCACATTTCGTAATTCGGTTATCTCACAAATTCTTAATGCTCAGCCAGTTAGCGTATTGATAGGGGATTATTGGCGAGTATTACCGATCAAGCAAGTCTCTAAAGGCAAAGTAAGGGTGCTGCCACTTAGCGACTGTACAACCTATAAAAACGTACTAACAAGTAGCGAATGGCAGATGGACTTAAAAACCAGTAGTTTTGCATATCTGCTTTCTGTAGAAAAGGGTCAAACTGACTTTCCTGGATGTAGCATCAACACCGTCATATCAAAATACGGCGAACCAAACAGCAGCATCGTAGTTTCGGGTACCGTCAAAAATCCAAAAGAACTCTTATTGTTCTACGACTACTCAGTCCGCGACAGAGCGATAGCAAATAATATAAGCAAGCCAACTACTTCGGCTATCGTGCCAACAAAGATGAAAAATCTCACCAATACTCCTTGTACTAAGGCGAGCGTTCTAAATATAGTCGCTCACCAAGATGATGATATATTATTTATGAACCCTGATATCCAAAAATACATCACTGCTGGATTGTGTGTACGTACTGTATACCTAACAACAGGTGATGGTGGTAATAATAGTTTCTATTGGCTACAAAGAGAGCGTGGCTCAGAAGCCGCGTACTCCAAGATGGCAGGTACCGATAATTTCTGGGTCGATCGTACTGTAGAGCTTGATAACGGGCATTATATAACTGCATCTAACCCTGTAGGGAACGATAAAATACTTTTACTATTCATGCATTTACCTGACGGGAATTTAAGAGGTGGTGGCTTTAAAGCTACTAACAACGAAAGCATAGAAAAACTTTATCACGGTTCGATATCAAGCATAAAAGCTCTATACGGTGAATCTACATACAGCTCTCAAGCACTGACTGATTCCTTGCTAGAGATAATGGCCACTTATCACCCATCATTTATAAATACTTTGAGTGATTATAATGGCACCATAATACCCGACCATAGTGATCACATTTACACTTCAAAATTTGTAGATAGAAGCTACGAAGCTTATATGAACCAGTATTACGCTAGCCTTCTCAAAATACCTTTCAAGCACTACATTGGATACCCTGTTAGGCAGATGAGCGAGAATGTAGTTGGCGCAGAACTAGACAGCAAGTTCTCTACCTTCTTAACCTACTCTAAGTACGACGGCGCTGTATGCAAAACAGTAAAACTATGTAGAGGCGACAAGACTTATGGCACCTATTTAAGCAGGCAGTACACGTCGAATTAAATCATCATTTTGATACTAACGACATACAATATATAGCCGTAACTTTAGTCTCGGCTAACGAGCGTGACTTATACTACCTTCTTTGTCTGAACAGGTATTAATAAAATCCTTAGGCACCTTATTGCTATCAAGTAGCGTGCATGAAAAGCTACTCCCTGGGACAGTAATCTTAGTGCCGGCAATTTTCCATTCATTATTAATCTTTAAAAATAAATCATCAAAATATACATCAAGCGACTTTTCGCTGTCAATACAGCTTATGGTGGCTGTTCCAGCTGATGCTATTTGCTTAAAGCTCGTTATCAATGAATTTGCTGCTAAACCTCTAGATACCATTTCGTCAGAGACTATAATACCTTTAATACCCGTAGTTAAACCGTAACCTTTAGCTCCATCTTGACACTGCTTGTCTATTAGTAAAACCATAGATGCTTTATCGGCCGCCAAGTCTTTAACGCTAACAACTTTGGGCTTAGGGATGAATATATTCAGTAGAATGACAGTAATCATAAGAATAACTGCTACAATCAATAGCTTAACCGATCTCCTGACTCCTTTAAACGGCAGTTTAATTCGAGATGCAGTGGGTTGAGGCTGACTTGTCTCGAAATAAGGTTGATGGACCTGCTCGGGAGCGGGCTCATTTGCACTTATCATTTCGTCGAGTTCATCCATTTTATCCATTACGCTTAAGTATAGCCTTTTCTGTTTTACTTATCCAGAGCCACA